>NZ_JBHYWP010000003.1:1724-47474 GCF_042751845.1 Streptomyces sp. NPDC059398
CGCCCCCCCCCCCCCGCGCCCCCTCGACCGGGGGCTGTTCCGCCTGTTCTGCCGTTTCACGTGAAACAACGGAGAGTTACTTCTCCTGCTTGTCCTTCGCCGGAGCCGCGGGCTTGCGCAGCTGGATGTTCAGCTCGCGCAGTCGGGTCTCGTCGAGCACCGTGGGGGCGCCCATCATCAGGTCCTGCGCGTTGCCGTTGAGCGGGAAGGCGATCGTCTCGCGGATGTTCGGCTCGTCCGCGAGCAGCATGACGATACGGTCCACGCCCGGGGCGATGCCGCCGTGTGGCGGAGCGCCGAGGCGGAAGGCGCGGAGCATCCCGGCGAACTCGTGCTCCACGGTCTCCCGGTCGTAACCGGCGATCTCGAACGCCTTGAGCATCAGGTCGGGCTCATGGTTACGGATGGCGCCCGAGGACAGCTCGATGCCGTTGCAGACGATGTCGTACTGGTACGCCAGGATGTCGAGCGGGTCCTTCTCCTCCAGGTCGGCATAGCCGCCCTGGGGCATCGAGAAGGGGTTGTGCGAGAAGTCGATCTTCCCGGTCTCCTCGTCCTTCTCGTACATCGGGAAGTCGACGATCCAGCAGAAGCGGAACACGTCCTCCTCGAAGTGGCCCGCGCGCCTGGCCGCCTCGACACGGACCGCGGACATGATCCTGGAGACCTCGTCGAACTCGCCGGCGCCGAAGAAGACCGCATGCCCGGGCTTGAGCTCCAGCCGCTCGGTGAGCGCCGCGACATCGGCCTCGGTGAGGAACTTGGCGATCGGCCCGGCGAGCGTGCCGTCGTCCCCGACGCGCACCCAGGCCAGGCCCTTGGCGCCCTGCTCGACGGCGTACGCCCCGAGGCCGTCGAAGAACTTGCGGGACTGGCCTGCGGTGTCCGGGACGGGCAGCGCACGGACGTGCAGCCCGGCGAACGCCTTGAAGCCGGAGTCGGTGAAGACGTCCGAGACATCGACCAGTTCGAGCTGGGCGCGGAGGTCGGGCTTGTCGTTGCCGTACTTCAGCATCGACTCGCGGAACGGGATCCGCGGGAACGGCGAAGTGACATGGCGGCCGTTGCCGAACTCCTCGAAGAGCTCGGTCATCAGCTTCTCGATCGGCCGGAAGACGTCCTCCTGCTCGACGAAGCTCATCTCGACATCGAGCTGGTAGAACTCACCGGGCGAGCGGTCCGCGCGGGCGTCCTCGTCGCGGAAGCAGGGCGCGATCTGGAAGTAGCGGTCGAAGCCCGAGATCATCAGCAGCTGCTTGAACTGCTGCGGCGCCTGCGGAAGCGCGTAGAACTTGCCGGGGTGCAGCCGCGAGGGGACCACGAAGTCACGGGCGCCCTCGGGGGAGG
Source organism: Streptomyces sp. NPDC059398 (assembly GCF_042751845.1). Classification (NCBI taxonomy): domain Bacteria; kingdom Bacillati; phylum Actinomycetota; class Actinomycetes; order Kitasatosporales; family Streptomycetaceae; genus Streptomyces; species Streptomyces sp. NPDC059398. Next base: position 3,072 of record NZ_JBHYWP010000003.1, read on the forward strand.
TCGCGGTGAGGATCGGGGTCGCCATCTCGTTGAAGCCCAGCTCGGTCATCTTGTGGCGCATGGCGGAGATGACGGCCGTGCGCAGCATGATGTTGCGGTGCATGCGCTCGCGGCGCAGGTCGAGGAAGCGGTACTCCAGGCGCCGCTCCTCGTTGACGCCGTCCTCGGCGTTGATGGTGAAGGGGAGCGGGGCCGCGGCACCGAGCACCTCGACCTCACCGACCTCGATCTCGACCTCGCCGGTCGGCAGTTCCGCGTTGACGTTCTCGGTGCCGCGCGCGGAGACCTTCCCGTCGATGCGGACGACCGTCTCCTTGGTGACCTTGGAGAGCGCCTCGTTGGCGGGGGTGCCGGGGCGGGCGACGAGCTGCGTGATGCCGTGGTGGTCGCGCAGATCGATGAAGAGGATGCCGCCCAGGTCTCGGCGATTGTGCAGCCAGCCGCTCAGCCGGACGTCGGAGCCGACGTCGGAGGCGCGCAGTTCGCCGCACGTGTGGGACCTGTACCGATGCATCGTTCATCCAGTTCTTCGCGAGACAGGCGGGAAGGGTGTACTTCGCACCAGGGTACCGCCGGGCACACCATGCCTTTACGCCTTTATCGGCCCGCCCCCGGGGCCCCGGAGCGGCCGCATGGGCGCACCCTGTGTGGCGGCTGCCGGTCCTCCCTTCTTAAAGTGGGGCAATGCGCACCGAGGACGTCCTGGCCGCCATCGCGACCGGCCTGTGGCGATGGGACAACACCGCCGGGATCGTCACGCTCGACGCGGAAGCCGCCCGGCTCCTCGGTCTGCCCGCCGAAGCGACCAGTCTGTCCGAGGTCGCCGTCCGTTCCCGCTTCCACCCCGTCGACTGGAACGAGATCAACGGGACGGTGAATCTGGCGATCGCCGAGGACACCCTCGCCGAGGCCCGGCTGCGCATCGTGGACGAGACGGGCCGGGTCCTGCGTACCGTACGCAGCCGCTCCAAGCCGCAGATCAGCGCCCATGGCTATGTCCTGGTCGGCACCCTCCAGGAGGTCGCGGAGCCGCAGCCGGGCGATGCGGCCCACACCCCGATCACCGGTGACTGGCGCCGCTCCCGCGAGGCGTTCCTGCTGGACGCGGGGCGGGCGCTGGCCGAGGCCAGGTCCACCGAGGAGGTGCTGAGGGTCGCCGCCTCGCTCTCCATGCCGGGGTTCGAGCCGGACGGCCTCGCGGTCTTCGGGATCACCGGCGACTGGCTGACGGTCATCGGGCACCACGGGCACAACCCGGCCGAGGACGGGCTGCTGGCCGAGTTCCCGATGAGTACGGAGGAGAACTATCCGGCCGCCGAGGTCGCCAGAACGGGGCGGGCCATCTATCTGCCGACGCCGGACACCTACCGCGAGCGCTACCCCAAGTACTGGCCCGCCGTGCGACCCCTCAACCGGCACTCCTGGGCCTTTGTCCCGCTGGTCGACTCGGGGGTTACGATCGGGGCCTGGATGGCGGCCTTCGCGTACCCGGTCAGCTTCTCGCCCGACGAGCGCTCGGTGCTGACGACGGTGGCCCGGATGCTGGCCCAGGCCCTGGCCCGCGCCGGGGTCGCCGACAACGAGCGTGAGCTGTCGCTCGGGCTCCAGCGTTCGATGCTGCCGATGCTGGGCCCCCGTATCCCGGGGATGGCGGTGGCCGCACGGTATGTCCCCACCGGGGGCGGGCTCCAGGTCGGCGGGGACTGGTACGACGTGATCGCGCTGCCGGGGAGCACCGCGTACGAGGACGGCAAGGGCGGCGGCCGGGTGGCGCTGGTCATCGGTGACGTCCAGGGGCATGACGTACGGGCCGCCGGGATGATGGGCCAGCTGCGGATCGCCCTGCGCGCGTACGCGGCCGAGGGCCATCCGCCGGACGCGGTGCTCTCCCGGGCCTCGCGCTTTCTGTACGGCCTCACGGACACCTATGACCAGGGCGAATCCGACGAGCCGCCGACCCCGCGCTTCGCGACCTGTCTGTACATCGAGGTCGACCCGGCCAGCGGCACCCTCGACGTGGCCCGCGCGGGTCACCCCGATCCGACGGTCCGCACATCCGACGGCACGGTGCTGGTGCGTCCCGTCGAGGGCGGGCTGCCGCTGGGCATCCATCCGGACACCGACTATCCGACGACCCGGCTGGTGCTCCAGCCCGGCGAGACGCTGATGATGTGCACGGACGGGCTCATAGAGACCGGCGGCCACGATCTCGACACCGGCTGGGAGCGGATCCGCGGAACGCTGGAGCGGCATACCGGGGACAATCTGGAGATCCTGGCCGACGCCCTGGTGCAGGCCGCGCACGGCCCGCCGGAGCGCCATCACACGGGGCCGTTCTCCGACCGCCGCGAGGACGACATCGCCGTCCTGCTGATGTCCCGCAAGGGTGAGCGCGTACAGGCGGGCACCACCCGCCATATGTCCCTGGCGATCGCGCAGGCCCAGCCGGAACGCATCTCGGCGGCCCGTGGCCAACTGCGGGAGCTGCTCCATGACTGGGCGGACAGCGAACAGGTCGACTCGGCGGCGCTGATGGTCTCCGAGATGGCGACGAACGTCCTCATCCACACGGACGGCGACGCGACGCTGACCGCCGACGTCACCGGGGTGACCGGCACCCGGCGGCTGCGGGTGGAGGTCGCCGACGACAGCGACGAACTGCCGCACAAGCGGCGCCCCGGCGAGATGGCCTCGTCGGGGCGCGGGCTGCTGCTGATGGAGATACTCGCGGACATGTGGGGGGTGGATCCGCAGGGCTCCGGCAAGTCGATCTGGTTCGAGCTCTACGAGTCGCGCGGCGACTCGAAGAACGGGTCGGCCGGCTCCGCCGGGGGGGCGGGGCGGCGGGGCGCGCGGCCCGCCGGGGGCTCGGGGCGGCCCGCCCGGGGGGGCGCGGGGCCGCGACGGGCCGCGACGGCTCAGGGCCTGAGCCACACCGTCGCCAGCGGCGGCAGCGTCAGCCCGATGCTGGACGGACGCCCGTGGTACGGCACCGGCTCGGGCTTCAGCGGATCCGTGTTGCGGATGTCGCCACCGCCGTAGAGCCCGGTGTCGGTATTGAGCACCTCGTGCCACTCCGCCACCGAATCGGGCACCCCGAGCCGGTACCCGTGCCGTACCACCGGCGAGAAGTTGGAGACCGACAGGAGCGGGGCGCCGTGCGCGTCGTAGCGCAGGAACGCGAAGACGTTGTCCTCCGCCGCGTCGCCCGCCACCCAGGCGAAACCGCCCGGGTCGGTGTCGCGCTGCCACAGCGCGGGCGTCGCCGCGTACACCGCGTTCAGGTCGCGCACCAGGTCCCGCACCCCGCGGTGGTCGTGCGCCGCGCCGTACGACGGGTCAAGCAGCCACCAGTCCGGTCCGTGCGCTTCCGACCACTCGGCCCCCTGGGCGAACTCCTGCCCCATGAAGAGCAGTTGCTTGCCCGGGTGGGCCCACATGAAGCCCAGATACGCGCGGTGCGTGGCGCGCTGCTGCCACCAGTCGCCCGGCATCTTCGAGACCAGCGCCTGCTTGCCGTGCACCACCTCGTCGTGCGAGATGGGCAGGACGTAGTTCTCACTGAACGCGTACACCATCGAGAACGTCATCTCGTTGTGGTGGTACTTGCGGTGCACCGGCTCCTTGGCCACGTACTCCAGCGAGTCGTGCATCCACCCCATGTTCCACTTCAGCCCGAAGCCGAGGCCCCCGAAGCCGCCCGCGCCGACCTGGTCGGTGGCGCGTGTGACGCCGTCCCAGGCGGTCGACTCCTCGGCGATGGTGACCACGCCCGGGTTGCGCCGGTAGACCGTCGCGTTCATCTCCTGGAGGAAGGCCACCGCGTCCGGGTTCTCCCGGCCGCCGTGCTCGTTGGGCGACCACTGGCCCTCCTCGCGCGAGTAGTCCAGATAGAGCATCGAGGCGACGGCGTCCACCCGGAGCCCGTCGATGTGGAACTCCTCGCACCAGTAAGTGGCGTTCGCGACAAGGAAGTTGCGTACCTCGGTACGGCCGTAGTCGAACTCCAGGGTGCCCCAGTCGGGGTGCTCGGCGCGGTTCGGGTCGGCGTGCTCGTACAGCGGCCGGCCGTCGAACCGGGCCAGCGCCCAGTCGTCCTTCGGGAAGTGCGCGGGCACCCAGTCCATCAGGACCCCGATACCCGCCCGGTGCAGCGCGTCCACCAGATACCGGAAGTCGTCCGGTGTGCCCATCCGGGAGGTGGGCGCGTAGAAACCGGTGACCTGGTACCCCCACGAGCCGCCGAAGGGGTGCTCGGAGACCGGCATCAGCTCCACATGTGTGAAGCCCAGGTCCTGGACGTACGCCGGAAGCTGCGTCGCCAGCTGGCGGTACGTCAGGCCCGGTCGCCAGGAGGGCAGATGCACCTCATAGACCGAGAAGGGCGCCTCATGGACCGGACGGTCGGCCCGGTGCGCCATCCACTGCTCGTCCTGCCAGCGGTGGTGCGACCGGGTCACGACCGACGCGGTGGCGGGCGGCACCTCGGTACGCCGCGCCATCGGGTCGGCGCGCAGGGTGTGGCTGCCGTCCGGGCACATCAGGTCGAACTTGTAGAGCGCGCCCTCGCCGATGCCCGGCACGAACAGCTCCCACACCCCCGACGAGCCGAGCGAACGCATCGGATACGCGGCGCCGTCCCAGTAGTTGAAGTCGCCGCTGACCCGTACCCCCCGCGCGTCCGGCGCCCAGACGGTGAAGCGGGTGCCGGTGACGCCCTGCACGGTCATCGGCTGCGCGCCCAGTGCCCGCCACAGCTCCTCGTGGCGGCCCTCACCGATCAGATGCAGGTCGAGCTCGCCGAGCGTGGGCAGGAAGCGGTACGGGTCGTGGACCTCGATCGTGGCCTCGTCGTACGTGACGAGCAGCGTGTACTCGGGCACGGACCGCAGCGGCAGCAGCGCCGAGAAGAAGCCCTCGCCGTCGTCGTGCAGTTCGGCGCGGAGCCCCTTCGCGACCACGGTCACCGCTGTGGCGTACGGCCGCAGCGCCCGGACGGCGATGCCGCCGCCGGCCGGATGGGCGCCGAGCAGCGCGTGCGGGTCGTGGTGGCCGCCGCTGAGCAGCCGCTCCCGGTCCCCGGCGCCGAGCCGCTCGGCGGGACGTACGCCTCCGGTCGGCTGCGCCGGCAGGACGGCTGCGCCTTCGGCGCCCTTCACGGGTACGGCCGGGCCTGTCACGGGTGCGGCCGTGGCCCTGGGCGCGGCGGCGCTCTTCGCGGCGGCCGTGTCCGGCGCGGACCCGGTGTTCTCCCGGCCCTCCGCGGGCTTGGCGGGCTCGGGCTCGGCGGGCGACGGAGTGCGGGACGGGGGACGGGCGGTCACTGGGGCAGCCTCCTCGGCAGCTTCGGCGCGTGGGGTACGGGGGGTTCGGGAAGCGACAGCCGCTCGATCGCGGCCATCGGGACGGGCAGCCAGTCGGGGCGGTTCCTGGCCTCGTACAGGACCTCGTACACCGCCTTGTCGGTCTCGTAGGCCCGCAGCAGTTCCGGCTCGGCGCGCGGGTCCGCGCCGGAGACCGAGGCATACCCGGCGCAGTACGCGTCACGGCAGCGGATCGCCCACTGCGGGGACCAGGGGCGGTGGGTGCGGGCCGCGTAGTCGAAGGAGCGCAGCATCCCCGCCACGTCGCGGACCACCGGCTGCGGGCGGGTGCGCTCGGCCAGCGGTCTGGCCGGTTCGCCCTCGAAGTCGATGATCGACCACTCGCCGTCCCCGGCCCGCAGGCTCTGGCCCAGATGCAGATCGCCGTGGATGCGCTGGGCGGCCCAGGTGCGTCCCGCGTGGCCCAGGACGGCGATCGCGTCGAAGGCGGTGCGCAGCCCCGGCACATACGGCGCGAGCGCGGGGACCGCCTGGGCCGTGGTCTCCAGCCGCTGCGTCATCTCCGCGGCCAGTTGCTGTATCTGCTGCTTGCTCAGGACCGCGGTGGGCAGCGCGGACGCCAGCGTCCCGTGCACCTCTGCGGTCGCCCGGCCCAGCGCCCGCGCGCCCGCTGTGAAGTCATGGCCGCCGGCGAGGGCGAGCAGGGCCAGCTGCCAGCCGTCCTCGGACCCGGCGAGATACGGCTGCAGCACACCGAGCGTGGCCGGTTCCGGCTCCGTCGTCTCGTACCAGGCGACAGGCGCGGGCACCCGGGCGCAGCCCGCCTGGGCCAGCGCGAGCGGCAGCTCCAGATCCGGGTTCGAGCCGGGGTGGACCCGGCGGAAGACCTTCAGGATGAACGTATCGCCGTAGATCAGTGAGGTGTTGGACTGCTCGGCGCCGAGCGGACGCGCGGGCAGCCCGGTGGGGAGGACGGCGCCGGGATCGCGGTCGAAGCGCAGCGCCCCGGTCCTTCCCGGGGTGCGCAGGCGCTCGAAGAGCAGCCCGGTCAGCCGCGGGTCGAGCAGCGCGTCGTACACCAGGGAACCGGCCAGCGGTCCGGTGCGGGCCCGGCCGATCAGCGCGGCGGCGAGACGCGGCGGCAGTGAGGTCCGTACGCCGAGCAGCAGCTGGTAGCAGTCGCCGGCCGTACGGGCGGGGGAGCCCTGCTCGGCCCGGACCAGCAGATGGAGCAGTCCGGGGGCCGCGCCGACCGGCAGCAGCTCGGTGGCCGAGACCAGCGTGAAGCCGGTGACGGGCCGCCCCTTCCCCGCGAACCAGCGCTGCCGCGGCAGCCACTCGTGCAGCAGAGGGGCGAGCGAGTCCAGAAGGCGGAGGGGGCCGGAAGACCCGGCTGAGCGCACGCTGTTCCGGGTGGATGCAGCCTTGGACATGGCATCGCGTCCTTTCCCGGGCACACCACACGATGCGCAGAGTGTCCCGGATTGCGTGGGGTCGCCTCCATGCTGGACGCAATGGGGGCGGGAATCCGGCTGTGCGGGACGGTGCGGGTGAGGATGGACCAGATGGACTACGGCTGTGGGCCGGGTGCTGGCGCTGCGGTACCAGTGACAAGGGTGCCCGGGGCGGGGCGGCGGAAACCGCCCGGCCCCGGGCCCGCCGTCAGACGGTGGCGGCGTCCTTGCGCAAGCGGAACCAGTAGAAGCCGTGCCCCGCGAGGGTCAGCAGATACGGCAGTTCACCGATCGGGGGGAAGCGCACCCCGCCGATCAGCTCCACCGGATGGCGTCCCGTGAAGGCGTTGAGGTCCAGCTCCGTCGGCTGCGCGAACCGCGAGAAGTTGTGCACGCAGAGCACCAGGTCGTCCTTGTACTCCCGGAGGAAGGCGAGGACGGCCGGGTTGGAGGACGGGAGCTCGGTGTACGAACCGAGGCCGAAGGCCGGGTTCTGCTTACGGATCTCGATCATGCGGCGGGTCCAGTGCAGCAGTGAGGCGGGCGAGGCCATGGAGGCCTCGACGTTCGTCACCTGGTAGCCGTAGACCGGGTCCATGATCGTGGGCAGATAGAGCCGTCCCGGGTCGCTGGACGAGAAGCCCGCGTTCCGGTCGGGGGTCCACTGCATGGGCGTGCGGACCGCGTCCCGGTCACCGAGCCAGATGTTGTCGCCCATCCCGATCTCGTCCCCGTAGTAGAGGATCGGCGACCCGGGCAGGGAGAGCAGCAGCGCGGTGAACAGCTCGATCTGGTTGCGGTCGTTGTCGAGCAGGGGCGCGAGCCTGCGGCGGATGCCGATGTTGGCCCGCATCCGCGGATCCTTGGCGTACTCCGCGTACATGTAGTCGCGCTCTTCGTCCGTGACCATTTCGAGCGTCAGCTCGTCGTGGTTGCGCAGGAAGATGCCCCACTGGGCGTTCTTCGGGATGGCCGGGGTCTTGGCCAGGATCTCCGACACGGGGTAGCGGGACTCCCGGCGTACGGCCATGAAGATGCGCGGCATCACCGGGAAGTGGAATGCCATGTGGCACTCGTCGCCGCCCTTTTTGAAGTCGCCGAAATAGTCGACGACGTCCTCGGGCCACTGGTTGGCCTCGGCGAGCAGCACGGTGTCCGGGTAGCTCGCGTCGATCTCGGCGCGCACCCGCTTCATGAAGGCGTGGGTCCGCGGGAGGTTCTCGCAGTTGGTGCCCTCCTCCTGGTAGAGGTACGGGACCGCGTCGAGGCGGAATCCGTCGATGCCCAGGTCGAGCCAGAAGCGCAGCGCCGAGATGATCTCCTCCTGGACCACCGGGTTCTCGTAGTTGAGATCCGGCTGGTGGGAGAAGAACCGGTGCCAGTAGTACTGCTTGCGCACCGGGTCGAAGGTCCAGTTGGAGGACTCCGTGTCGACGAAGATGATCCGGGCGTCCGCGAACTGCTTGTCGTCGTCGGCCCAGATGTAGTAGTCCCCGTACGGTCCTTCCGGGTCCTTCCGCGACTCCTGGAACCACTCGTGCTGGTCGCTCGTGTGGTTCATCACGAAGTCGATGATCACGCGCATACCGCGCTGGTGGGTGGCGTCGACGAACTCGACGAAGTCGGCGAGATCGCCGAACTCCGGGAGTACGGACGTGTAGTCCGCTACGTCGTAACCGCCGTCCCTCAGCGGGGACTTGAAGAACGGCGGCAGCCAGAGGCAGTCGACGCCGAGCCACTGGAGGTAGTCCAGTTTGGCGGTGATGCCCTTGAGGTCACCGACGCCGTCCCCGTTGCTGTCCTGGAACGACCTGACCAGGACCTCGTAGAAGACGGCGCGTTTGAACCAGTCGGGGTCACGGTCCTTGGGGGGAGTGTCCTCGAACTTGTCGTGGACGGGCTCATTGACAATCATGATGTGGGTGACCCTCCGATCGGCGGGGACGGTCGCAGCACCAGGATGTGCGCGGGCGCACGGCCCGGCTCCAGACGCACATAGTTGGCCCTGCCCCAGTGATAGGTCTCGCCGGTGAGCTCGTCGCGCACCGGGAAGGACTCATGCCATTCCAGGCCGAGATCCGGCATGTCCAACGAGACCGTGGCCTCCTGGGTGTGGTGCGGGTCAAGGTTGACGACCATCAGAATCGTGTGCGAACCGGCCGGGTCTCCGTCCGGCGTGGAGCCCGCCGTGGAGACCGGTACGGGCACCGACTTCGAGTACGCGATCACCGCGTCGTTGTCGGTCGGGTGGAAGTGCACCGAACGCAGCTGCCGCAGCGCCGGATGGCGGCGCCGCAGCTCGTTCAGCGTGGTGATGAGCGGGGCGATGGTCCGCCCCTCCCGCTCGGCCGCCTCCCAGTCGCGCGGGCGCAACTGGTACTTCTCCGAGTCCAGATAGTCCTCGCTGCCCGCTCGGGCCGTGGCGTTCTCGCACAGCTCGTACCCGGCGTACATCCCCCAGGACGGCGACATCGTCGCCGCGAGCACCGCACGGACCTCGAAGGCCGGACGGCCGCCGTCCTGGAGGTAGCCGTGCAGGATGTCCGGGGTGTTCACGAAGAAGTTGGGCCGCATGACCGCCGCGGTCTCCCCGGCCAGCTCGGTGACGTAGTCGGTGAGCTCCTGCTTGCCGGTCCGCCAGGTGAAGTACGTGTACGACTGCTGGAACCCGACGGCGCCGAGGGTGCGCATCATCGCGGGCCGGGTGAACGCCTCGGCCAGGAAGACCACATCCGGGTCCCGGCGGTTGACCTCGGCGATGACCCGTTCCCAGAAGACCACCGGCTTGGTGTGCGGATTGTCCACGCGGAAGATCCGTACGCCGTGCTCCATCCAGAAGCGCAGGATGCGGACGGTCTCGGTGACCAGCCCGTCCATGTCGCGGTCGAAGGCGATCGGGTAGATGTCCTGGTACTTCTTCGGCGGGTTCTCCGCGTACGCGATCGTGCCGTCGGGGCGGTGGTGGAACCACTCCGGGTGCTGGGTCACCCAGGGGTGGTCGGGGGAGCACTGGAGCGCGAAGTCGAGGGCGATCTCCAGACCCAGCTCACGGGCGCGCGCCGTGAAGTCGTCGAAGTCCTCCAGGGTGCCGAGATCCGGATGGACCGCGTCATGGCCGCCGGCCGGTGAGCCGATGGCCCACGGCACCCCCACATCGTCGGGCCCCGCGGTCAGGGCGTTGTTGGGGCCCTTGCGGTGGGTGGTGCCGATGGGGTGGACCGGCGGCAGATAGACCACGTCGAAGCCCATGGCCGCGACCGCCGACAGCCGCTTCGCCGCTGTCCGGAAGGTGCCGCTGACCTGCGGCTTCCCCTCTTCGACCACGGCGCCCTCGGAGCGCGGGAACAGCTCGTACCAGGCTCCCGAGAGCGCCCGCTCGCGCTCGACGAGCAGCGGCATCGGCTCCGACGCGCTGACCAGTTCGCGCAGCGGGTACCTGGCGAGCGCCGCCGCCGCTTCCGGCGCGAGCGCTGCCGCGAGGCGGTCGCCGGCGGGGGCCGAGGTGTCGCCCAGCGCCTCCGCCACGGCGAGAACCGCCCGGCGGCCCCTGCTCCTCGGCACCCCCTCCGCCGCACGTGTATACAACGCGGCGCCCTCGGCGAGCACCAGCTCCGTGTCGATGCCGGCCGGGACCTTGATCCGGGCGGTGTGCAGCCAGGTGGTGACGGGATCGCTCCATGCCTCGACCGTGTACGTCCACCGGCCCTCGCGGTCCGGGGTGACGTACGCGCCCCAGCGGTCGGTGCCGGGGGCCAGCTCACGCATCGGCACCCACGGCGTCGTTCTGCCGCGGGGGCCGCGGAGCACGACATTGGCGGCGACGGCCTCATGGCCCTCACGGAAGACCGTGGCCGTGACCTGGAAGGTCTCGCCGGTCACCGCTTTGGCGGGTCTGCGCCCGCCGTCGACGCCCGGCCGCACATCGAGCACCGGGATACGGCCGATCAGCTGACCGGTGGGAGGCCGCTTCGGTGGCTTCGGGGACTTCGGCTGCGGCGGGGATGTCCGAGGACTCCCTCCGGCCGGCTTGTCCGGTGTTGGTCTGCGGGCTGCGGGCATGACCGCTCCTGTCCGCGTTCACTCAGGCTGTGGGGAGGGCGTGGGGAGGGCTTTGAGGATCTGGCTTTGAGGATCTACCGGGGCGCTCGACGGCTACCGGAGGAGCCTTCCCCCACGCCTCGGGTGGGCAATCCGGCTCCTGAGTTAAGTACTCGTGCGTAATGTGCAAGGCAAGGACCAGGTGGGCCGCGCGTCGCGGACCTCCCGCGCCCCGCCGAGCGGGTGACCGCGGTTTCACACCTTTGGCAGAGTGCGCGGTGTGCCGCCGGGACCGGCCGGACCGGTCGGAGCGCGCCACGCACGGCGCGCACGGCGCACGGCCGCCGGTGGCCGCGCACCCCGTACGGGAGGTGCGGGCGGCGCCTCATGAGGCGGGCCGCGTCCGGCAGGTGACGGATCGTTCCATGCGGGCACACTCCCTCCGGCTCCAGGTCCCACGGCTTCCGTTTCAGGTCCCACAGAGCAGCCTCACCCGTGGTGCGAAGTGCCACAAGCCCACGCGAGGGGGGAGAACCGGCCATAGCACCCGGAGAGACACGCGCGGGCGCACCCCGCGCCGGGGGCGCACCGGCGCACGCGGCCGGGGTCCCGCGCCGTGGTCGAGGGGAGCGTGGACGGTTACCTTCGGGGTGAAGTGCGGACGTACACCGCTGTGCGTCCCCTGGATGCGCATCTCCCCTGCGAAGGTGGAACACGTGAAGGCCATTCGTCGATTCACCGTCCGCCCCGTCCTCCCCGAGCCGCTGCGTCCTCTGGGTGAGCTCGCCCGCAACCTCCGCTGGTCATGGCACGCCGGTACCCGGGACCTGTTCGGAGCCGTCGACCCCGGGGGCCTCGCGGCGGCCGGCGGCGACCCTGTCCGGCTGCTCGGCACGGTGTCGGCCGCACGCCTCGCCGAGCTGGCGGCCGACACCGGCTTCCTGCGCGCCCTGTCCGAGGCCGCCGAAGAGCTCGACACCTATCTGCACGGCCCGCGCTGGTACCAGGAACAGCCCGCCGGGCTGCCCTCGGCCATCGGATACTTCTCACCCGAGTTCGGTGTCACCGCCGCGCTCCCGCAGTACTCCGGCGGCCTCGGCATCCTCGCCGGGGACCATCTGAAGGCCGCCAGCGACCTCGGCGTCCCGCTCATCGGGGTCGGGCTGCTCTACCGGCACGGATACTTCCGGCAGTCCCTCTCCCGCGAGGGCTGGCAGCAGGAGCACTACCCGGTGCTCGACCCCGACGAGCTGCCGGTCACGCTGGTGCGCGAGCCGGACGGCGCACCCAGCCTGGTCACCCTCACGCTGCCCGGCGGCCGCTCCCTGCACGCGCACATCTGGCAGGCGCGGGTCGGCCGTGTCCCGCTGCTGATGCTCGACTCCGACGTCGAGGAGAACGAACCGGGCGAGCGCGGTGTCACCGACCGGCTCTACGGCGGCGGCAGCGAGCACCGGCTCCTCCAGGAGATGCTGCTCGGTATCGGCGGGGTGCGGGCACTGCGCTCGTACTGCCGGATCACCGGGCACCCGGACCCCGAGGTGTTCCACACCAACGAGGGGCACGCGGGCTTCCTCGGCCTGGAGCGGATCCGCGAACTCGCCGGTCGGGGCCTCGACTTCGACGCCGCCCTGGAGTCCGTACGCGCCGGAACGGTCTTCACCACCCACACCCCCGTCCCCGCCGGGATCGACCGCTTCGACCGCGAACTGGTCGCCCGTCACTTCGGGGACGACGGCGAACTGCCGGGCGTCGACGCGGGCCGGGTGCTCCAGCTGGGTACCGAGCCCCCTCCGGGCGGTGAGCCGGGCCTCTTCAACATGGCGGTGATGGGACTGCGGCTCGCCCAGCGCGCCAACGGTGTCTCCACGCTGCACGGCGCCGTCAGCCGGGAGATGTTCGCCGGACTCTGGCCCGGGTTCGACCCCGACGAGGTACCGATCACCTCCATCACCAACGGGGTGCACGCGCCGACCTGGACGGCCCCCGAGATCACCCGCACCGCGGTCGGCCGGATCGGCGCCGCACGCACCGAACAGGCCCTGTCGGTGGGCGGCTCCGACCGCTGGGACGCGGTGGCGGGCATCCCCGACGCGGAGATCTGGGAGCTGCGCAGGACCCTGCGCGAGCAGCTGGTCGGCGAGGTACGGACCCGGCTGCGCGCCTCCTGGCGCGGGCGCGGGGCGTCCGACGCCGAACTGGGCTGGATCGACGGGGTGCTCGACCCCGGGGTGCTGACCATCGGCTTCGCCCGGCGCGTCCCCTCGTACAAGCGCCTCACGCTGATGCTGCGCGACCGCGACCGGCTCGCCGGGCTGCTGCTCCACCCGACCCGGCCCATCCAGATCGTGGTGGCCGGCAAGGCCCACCCGGCCGACGACGGCGGGAAGCGGCTGGTGCAGGAGCTGGTGCGGTTCGCCGACGACCCGCGGGTGCGCCACCGCATCGTCTTCCTGCCCGACTACGGCATGGCGATGGCCGAGCGGCTCTACCCGGGGTGCGATGTCTGGCTGAACAACCCGCTGCGCCCGCTGGAGGCGTGTGGTACGTCCGGGATGAAGGCGGCGCTCAACGGCTGCCTCAACCTCTCGGTGCTGGACGGCTGGTGGGACGAGTGGTTCGACCCGGACTTCGGCTGGGCCATCCCCACCGCGGACGGATCGGGGCTGGACGAGGACCGGCGCGACGAGCTGGAGTCGGCGGCGCTCTACTCCCTGATCGAGGACCGGGTCGCGCCGCGCTTCTACGACCGTACGGCCGAAGGACTGCCCGAGCGCTGGATCGGCATGGTCAGGTCCACGCTGGCCGACCTGGGACCGAAGGTGCTCGCGGGCCGGATGGTGCGTGAGTATGTCGAGCGGCTCTACGCGCCCGCCGCTCTCGCCCACCGCTCGCTCGGGCCCGAAGCGGCCCGGGAGCTGGCCGGCTGGAAGACTCGGGTCAGGTCCGCCTGGCCGGATGTGCGGGTCGACCATGTGGAGGCCGCCGCGGCGACCGCGGCCGACGGGACCGCCGAGCTGGGCTCCACCCTGTCGCTGCGGGTCCGGGTCGCGCTCGGTGCGCTGGGGCCCGACGACGTGGAGGTGCAGGCCGTGTCGGGCCGGGTCGACGGGCAGGACCGGATCACGGACGCCCGGACCGTCGCGCTGAAACCGGCGGGCGGCCCCGGGCTCGACGGGCGGCTGTTGTACGAGGGCCCGCTGGCCCTGGACCGTACGGGACCCTACGGCTACACGGTCCGTATCCTGCCCGCGCACCGGCTGCTGGCGACCGGAGCGGAGCTGGGTCTGGTGGCCGCGCCGACCGCGGCTACGGAGGAGGACGGGGGCGTCCTGCTGCGGTGACAGGCAGTCAGGAACGGCCCGGTGTCCCTGCGGCGCCGGGCCGTTCCGCTGCGGTCCTACCGGGTGGCGAGGCCGACGGCCCCGATCAGCACCCCCAGCGCGGCGGTGGCGGCCAGCGGGACCCAGATCGCCTGCTTCAGGCGCCGCCGTACCTGCTGTCTCTCCCTGGCCAACTCCGTTGCGGACGACGGCTTCTCGTCCGGGATGGCGGGCGGGGCGCCCGGGGTACGGGGCAGGGTGGCGGAGACTTCGAAGCCACCGCCGGGCAGCGGCCCGCGGCGCAGGACCCCGCCCGCGAGACGGACCCGTTCGTCGAGGCCGACCAGGCCCGTGCCGCCCCCGCCGCCGGGCGGCTCCACCGGGTCCGCCCTGCAGGACTCCGCCCGCGGGGCCCTCGGCCCCGGTACCGGGACGGGCGGCCCCGCCGCGCTGGTGACGGTGACCGTCAGGGCCGTGTCCGACCGTACGAGCCGTACCGTCACGGGTGCGCCCGGAGCGTGTCTGGCCGCGTTGGTCAGTGACTCCTGGACGGTCCGGTGCACCGCGCGCCCGGTCATCGGGGCCAGCCCAGCCGCCGCCCCCGCACCGCTCAGCTCGACCTCCATCCCCGATCCGCGGGCCCGCTCCACCTGTTCCGCCACGGTCTCGCCCGGTGTCGGGACCGGCGCGGCCCCGTCGTTCTCCCGCAGAACGCCGATGATGTCCTGCAGCCGTGCGGTGGCGTCCCCCGCTGCGGCCCGGAGTTCACCGGCCGCTCGCTGCTGCTCCCCGTCCAGCGCCGGATCCACCTCAAGTGCCGCCGCCCGCACGGCGATCAGCGACAGGTCATGGCCGAGTGAGTCATGCATGTCGCCCGCGATCCTGGAGCGTTCCAGCAGCCGCGCACGGTCCGCGGCGACGCGCTGCTCACGCTCCAGCCTCCCCGCCAGCAGCCAGCCGGTGTCGACGAGTTGGGCGTACTGGCGCACATAGCGGCCGAGCAGCCAGGGCACCATCACCGCGAAGGCCAGGGTCGACAGCTGTACGAGCCAGGTCCACAGCTCCCGGTGCGCGGCCAGCGTGATCAGCAGCCCGGCCGCCGCGGTCCCGGCGAAGGCGTGCAGCGCGGGCCGGGCGAGCGCGGTCCGCCGGCCGGCCAGATAGCCGAACACCGCCAGCGCCACCGCGTACCGCGGGGACCAGAGCCCCGGCGCAACGGTCAGCCCCAGTGCCACCGCGACCAGCAGCGCGGTCAGGGGCCACCTGCGGGACAGCGCGGCCCCGAACGCGAGAACCACGGTCCCGGCCGCGGTCCGCCACCAGGGGCCCATGCCGTACACCACCGCCCCCAGGACCACGGGCGCACTGACCAGCGCCCAGAGTGCCACGTCGGTGATCCGCTCTCTCCGCATACGCCCAGCTTGCCCGAGCCGGGTGCGCTGCGGCCCCCGACGAAAGTCGGGGGCGAACGCTGCCTTTCGCCCCATCAGCCCGGCGGCCCCCGCCGCCTACCGTCGGCGCGGCAGGCCCAACGACAAGGGCGCCGCGCGGTACGGCACGGGGGGGGCAGCATGGAGGGGACGGAGCCGCGGGTCAGGACCCGGGCGCGTGGGCGGGCCCGGGGAAAGCACGCGGCGGCCAGGAGAACCGGCCCGGTCCGGCGCACGCTGCTGCGCCCCGCGGTGCTGATGGCGGCGGGGACCGTGGTGTCCCGGGCCACCGGCCTGATCAGACAGGTGCTCCAGGCCGGGGCGCTCGGTACGGGGCTCCTCGCGACCACGTACAACCAGGCCAACACCGTCCCCGCGAGCCTGTACTTCCTCATCATCGGCGGAGCGCTGAACTCCGTCCTGGTACCGCAGCTGGTCCGCGCCCGTCTGGAGCAGCCGGACGGCGGACGGGCCTTCGAGCAGCGGCTGGTCACACTCACGCTCACCGTGCTCGCAACCGGCTCCCTGCTCGCCGTGTGGGGCGCCCCGCAGATCATCGGCGTGTACCAGCGGGACACGCCGGACAACCATGCCGCCTTCGAACTCACCGTGGTCTTCGCCCGGTTCCTGCTGCCGCAGATCTTCTTCTACGGGATGTACGGCATCCTGGGCCAGGTGCTCAACGCCCGGCACCGGTTCGGCGCGATGATGTGGACACCGGTACTCAACAACGTCCTGCTCATCGGGGTGTTCGGCTGGTACACCGGAGTCATGACGGCGGCGGGCGGGGTGCGCGGCATCACCCCCGCCCAGGTGACCCTGCTGGGCGCGGGCACCACGCTGGCCCTCGCGGTCCAGGCACTCGCCCTGGTGCCGTTCGTCCACGCCGCCGGTTTCCGGTTCCGGCCGCGCTTCGACTGGCGCGGGACCGGTATGCGGGCGAGCATCGGAGCGGCCCGCTGGACCCTGCTGTTCGTCCTGGCCAATCTCGTGACGGCCACCGTGGTGACCCGCTACGCCACCGCCGCCGACCGTGAACTGCCCCGGGCCGGGGCCGGCTTCACCGCCTACACCTACGCGCAGACCATCTGGTCGCTTCCGCAGTCCGTGGTCACGGTCACCCTGGTCACCGCGCTGCTGCCCCGGATGAGCCGGGCCGCCGCCGAGCACCGCGGCGACGATCTGCGCCGCGATCTCTCGCACGCCCTGCGGACCAGCGGGGCCGTCACCGTCCCGGCCGCATTCTTCTTCCTGGCGCTCGGCCCGCAGCTGGCGCAGCTGCTCTTCGCGCACGGCGCGGCCGACGCCGCCGCCACCCGGCCGCTGGGGTGGATGCTCCAGGCGTTCGGGCCCGGACTGATCCCGTTCTCCGCGCAGTATGTGCTGCTGCGCGGCTTCTACGCCTTCGGGGACACCCGTACGCCCTTTCTGACGGCGCTGTGGACCGGCGCGGTCCAGATCGTGCTGGCCACCGGCTGCCATCTGCTGCTGCCCGCACGCTCGGCCGTCACCGGGATGGCCGCCTCGTACGGGATCGCGTACGCGGTCGGGCTGCTGGTCTCCGCGCGGCTGCTGCGCCGGAGGCTCGGAGGGCGGCTGGACGGCCGCCGGGTCGCCCGCAGTTACGGGAAGCTGACCGGGGCCGCGCTGATGGCCGCTGCCGCCGGGTGGACCGCCGCTGCGCTCTGCCCGGCACCGCCCGGTCCGGCCGCCGGGGCCGCAGCGCTCGCCCTGGCCGTGGGCGGGGCAGCTATGCTGCCGCTGTTCCTGCTGCTCGCCCGGGTGGGGAGGACCGGGGAGCTGCGCGGGCTGCCGGGGATGCGGTGACGGTGGGCCGGCCCGTCAGCCGGCGCCGGTGACCAGCCCCGCTTCGTAGGCCAGGGTGGCCAGTTGGACGCGGTTGCGGAGGTCCAGGCGGGCGAGGACGGCGCTGACATGGGCCTTGACGGTGCCTTCGACGACATGGAGTTCCGCCCCGATCTCCGCGTTGGAGAGACCCGCGCCGACCAGGGCCACCACCTGGCGTTCCCGGCCGGTGAGCGGGTCGAGCCGGGTGCGGGCCCGCGCCGCACGGGAGAGCTGCCCGCCGCCGAGATGGGTGAGGACGCGCCGTGCCACTTCGGGGGAGAGGAACGCGGCGCCGCCGGCGATCGCCCTGATGCCCGCGATCAGCTCCCGGGGATCACCGGACTTCAGCAGGAAGCCGCTGACCCCGCTGGAGAGGGCGCGCACGATGTACTCGTCGTCGGAGAAGGTGGTGAGCATGACGACCGCGGTGTCCGGAGCAGCGCTGCGCAGCTCCCCGGCGGCCCGCAGACCGTCGAGGCGTGGCATCCGGATGTCCAGCAGGGCGACGTCCGGCCGGTGTTTCAGGGCCAGTTCGACCGCCTCGTGCCCGTCCGCCGCCTCCGCGACGACCTCGATGGCGGGGTCGGCGCCGAGGATGGCCCGGATGCCCGCACGGATCAGCGCCTCGTCGTCGGCGAGCAGGACGCGTATCCGTGGGTCCGTCATCGGGCCAGCCTAAGGGCTGTCGTCGAAGTGCCGCCTGCCGCACGGCGTCCGGCCCCTGGAACCGGCAGGACGGCGGAAGGCCCCGCCCGGCGCCGCGGGCGCGGTGCGGGGGCGGGGCCTTCGCAGTGGTGCGGGGGTGCTGCCGGGTGTTACTTCACGTTGATGCCGGTCCAGGCGGCGCCGACCGCCTTGTACTCGGTGCTGTCCGCGCCGTACAGGTCACTCGCCGCCTTCAGCGTCGCCTCGCGGGCCGCCGCGTAGTCGGTGGTCGAGGTCATGTACGTCGACAGGGCCTTGTACCAGATCTGGATGGCCTTGTCCCGGCCGATGCCGGTGACCTTGGAGCCGTCCTTCGTGGGGGAGTCGTAGTCGACGCCGTTGACGGTCTTCTTGCCGCTGCCCTCGCTGAGCAGGTAGAAGAAGTGGTTGGCCGGGCCCGACGAGTAGTGGACGTCGAGGTCGCCGAGGCTGGACGACCAGTAGTCGGCCGACGCGCCGTCCTTGCTGGGCTTGTCCATGTAGCGCAGCGGGGTGCCGTCGCCGTTGATGTTGATCTTCTCGCCGATGAGGTAGTCGCCCGGGTCCGACGTGTTGTCGGCGTAGAACTCGACGGCGGTGCCGAAGATGTCCGATGTCGCCTCGTTGAGCCCGCCGGACTCGCCGGTGTAGTCGAGGTTGGCGGTGGCCGCGGTGAGGCCGTGCGACATCTCGTGGCCCGCGACGTCGATGGCGGTCAGCGGGTCGGCGTTGCCCTCGCCGTCGCCGTACGTCATGCAGAAGCAGCTGTCGTCCCAGAAGGCGTTCACGTAGGAGTCGCCGTAGTGGACCCGGCTGTAGGACGCCTTGCCGTCACCGGCGATGCCGTTGCGCTTGAGGACGTTCTTGTAGAAGTCCCAGGTCTCGGCCGCGCCGTAGTGCGCGTCCACCGCCGCGGTCTCCGCGTTCTTGGCGGTGCCGTCGCCCCAGGTGTCGGTGGACTTGCTGAACAGGGTGCCCTTGCCGGACGTCCCGTGGTTCAGGTTGTACGTCTGGTGGCCGCCGCGGTCTCCGTCGTTCAGCGTGTAGTTCGACCCCGACTTCGTGGTGCCCAGGGTGACCTTGCCGCTGTACTCGCTCTGGCCGGTGCCGGTCTTGACGGCCTGCCACTGCGAAAGCTTCTTGCCGGTGGCCGCGTCGGTGACGACGTGCAGCTGGCTGGGGGTGCCGTCGTCCTGGAAGCCGCCGACCACGGTCTCGTAGGCCAGCGTGGGCTTGCCGGTGGCCGCCCAGATGACCTTGCGCGGGGCCTTGTCGGCCGAAGCCTTGTCGGCGCCGGCGGACTTGGCGGCGCTGAGCGCCTTCTGCTGGGCGGTGGCGGGCTTCACGGCGGCGGTGGTGCCCGCGACCTTGATGGTCGCCTTCGTCGCCTTGGTGACCGTGGCGGCGCCCGACTTCGGGGTGTGGACGACGAGGTCGCCCCCGAGGACCGGGAGACCGGCGTAGGTGCGCTCGTACCGGGTGTGCGTCGTGCCGTTGGCGTCCTTGATGACGTCCCGGACGACGAGCTTCTCCTGGCTGCCGAGGCCCAGCTTGCCCGCGGTGCTCGCGGTGTTGGCGGCCGCCGTGCGCAGCAGGGCCGCGTGCTGGGTGGTGGAGAGGGAGAGCGCACGCGCGGCCGGTGCGGCCGGCGTCGGTGCGGCGCCCGCGGCACCGGAGGAGAGGGTGGTCAGGCCGGTGGCGAGCATCGCCGCCACGGCGATGGAACCGGCGATGCGCTGCGAACGCGATATGTGAGAGGTCACTCGATTTTCCCTTTCAGAGGTGGGGGGTTGGAAAAGTGCGGGTGACATGCGGGTGGTGGCACCGCCCGGGGGAGATTGGGGTCCCCCGGGCAGCACTGTCCTGTGGAACGGTCAAGCGGTCGAACGAAGCTTCTGTGAAGCGCCGTTCAGTGGAACATTAGTGCGGCAGGGCTGCTTTGTGGCAGGAAATCAGAAGGTCAATTTCCAGCTGTTGAGCGTTCCGGTGTCCTGCCGGGCGACATCCTGGACCTTCAGCTTCCAGGTGCCGTTGGCCGTCTCGGTGGACGCGTTGACCGTGTACGAGGCCACCACGTCGTCCGCCGAGTCGGACGAACTGGAGTTCTTCAGCCGGTACGTCTTCCCGCTCGGGCCGACCAGGTCGATGACCAGGTCGCCGCGCCAGGTGTGGCTGATGTTGACGTCCACCTTGAGCGTGGCCGGGGCCTTGCCCGTCAGGCCGGTGACCGCGATCGGCGAGTTGACCGCCGAACCGCCGTCCGGGATCGCGACCTTGGTGGTGGACTGGAAGACGGTGCCCGTGCCCGGGTCGCCGCCGCCGGGCCTGGCGCCGACGTTGATGCCGGCCCAGGCGTCCGCGACCGACTTGTACTCGGCGCTGCTCGCCCCGTACAGCTCGCTCGCGACCGCGAGCGTCCCGGTGCGGGCCGCCGCGTAGTTGGTCGTCGAGGTGAACTTCTCGGTGAGCGCCTTGTACCAGATCAGCTCGGCCTTGTCCCGGCCGATGCCGGTGACGGGCAGGCCGTCCGACGTGGGCGAGTCGTAGTTGACCCCGTTGATGGTCTTCTTGCCGCTGCCCTCGCTGAGCAGGTAGAAGAAGTGGTTGGCCGGGCCCGACGAGTAGTGCACGTCGAGTCCGCCGAGGCTGGAGGACCAGGCGTCCTTGGAAGCGCCGTCCTTGCTCGGCTTGTCCATGTAGCGCAGCGGGGTGCCGTCGCCGTTGATGTCGATCTTCTCGCCGATGAGGTAGTCACCGGGGTCCGACGCGTTGTTGGCGTAGAACTCGACGGCGGTGCCGAAGATGTCGGACGTGGCCTCGTTGAGACCGCCGGACTCACCGCTGTAGTTGAGCCCCGCGGTGGCCGCCGTGACACCGTGCGACATCTCGTGGCCCGCGACGTCGATGGCGGTCAGCGGGGCGGCGTTGCCCGAGCCGTCGCCGTACGTCATGCAGAAGCAGCTGTCGTCCCAGAAGGCGTTGACGTACGAGTTGCCGTAGTGGACCCGGGAGTAGGCGGCGACGCCGTTGCCCGCGATCCCGGACCTGCCGAAGACGTTCTTGTAGAAGTCCCAGGTCTCCGCCGCCCCGTAGTGGGCGTCGGCCGCCGCCGTCTCCGAGTTGGAGGCCAGGCCGTTGCCCCAGGTGTCGGTGGTGTTGGTGTACAGGGTGCCCTTGCCGGACGACCCGTGGTTCAGGTTGTACGTCAGCTGGCCGCCGCGTGTGCCGTCGTTCAGCGTGTAGTTCGACCCCGACTTGGTGGTGCCGAGGGTGACCTTGCCGCTGTACTCGGTGTTGCCGACGCCGGTCTCGATGGCCTGGCGCTCGAAGAGCTTCTTGCCGGTGGCCGCGTCGGTGATGACATGCAGCTCGCTCGGGGTGCCGTCGTCCTGGAAGCCGCCGACCACCGTCTCGTAGGCGAGTACCGGCTTGCCCTGCGCCAGCCAGACCACCTTGCGCGGGGCCCGGTCGGCCGAGGTCTTCGCCGAACCCTGGGCGGCCGCGGCCTTCAGCGCCGTCTTCTCGGCGGCGGCCGGTGCGACGGCCGCGCTGGTGTTCACGTTCTTCAGTTCCGCGCGGGACGCCTTGGTGACGCCCTCGGTCGCTCCTGCCTTCGAGGCGTCGACGATCAGGTCACCGCCGAGGACGGGGAGCCCGTCGTACGTGCGCTCGTACCGGGTGTGCGTGGTGCCGTCACGGTCCTTGGTGACGTCGTGGACCTGGAGCTTTTCATGGGCTCCGAGACCGAGACTCCGGGCGGTGTCCGCCTTGGTGGCGTTCGCCGTACGCAGCAACTCGGCCCGCTGGGAGGGCGAGAGGGCTGCCGGGGCGGCGCCGGGCGCGGACTTGCCGGTGACCGCGGCGGAAGCGGCGGTGTTCCCGGGTGATGCGGAGGCTGTGCCGGCCTGTACTCCTACGGCGAGCAGTGCCGCGGCGGCGACGAGGGCGCCGGTGGCGGTGGCGGTGGCACGACGGTGCGTGGGTCTCACGGGTCTCACGCGGACTCCTTCTGCAAGGGTGGACAGAGCGACCTGGTGAGCCGCCCTGGCGAGCAAGCAGTGCGCAGAACGGGGAGAGAGTGACATCTGTGAGGACCCTGTGTCAGGACCGCGTCAAAAGGTTGGCCGGAAATCGTCCGTTGTCCGCAGGGTCATGTTCGCTATACGGAATGTTTGCTGACGAGTGCCGCGACACCGTCCAGGATCCGGGCCAGGCCGAACTCGAAGACCTGTCCGAGATCCAGCTCGAACCCCGGGTGTCCGGCGAGCGAATTGAGATGCGGGTAGGCCCCGCCGGCCCCGAGAGCGGCGAACTGTGTCTCGTTCCGGGCCATCCACTCGTCGTTGGAGAGCCCGGTGTCCTGGACCGCCTGCCCTTCGAGGTCGGTGGCGGTCGCGAGCCCCTGGACGTGGCCGAAGAGCGTGAGATGCAGATGCATCACCTGATGCGGCGAAAGACCGGTGTCGGCCCCGGCCCGCAGCATCCACTCCGTGTAGGCCATCGCGTTCGGCGAGGGCGTGGGCCGGGTGAAGGACGCCATCGCCCGCGCCATCCACGAGTGCCGCCGGTGCGCGTCCCACAGCCACCGGGTGCCCAGCTCGAACCGGGCGCGCCAGTGGGCCGGCTGGGCCGCGGGCAGCGGCTGTTCACCGTAGACGGCGTCGGCCATCAGCTGGACTAGTTCGCCCTTGCCCCGCACATGGCGGTACAGGGCCATGGTGGACACCCCGAGTCCGGTGGCGACCCGCCGCATCGAGAGCGTGGCCAGGCCATCGGCGTCGGCGAACGCCACGGCGGTGCGCACGATGCGGTCACGGGCCGGGCCCTGCCCGCCGGGGGAGGCGAGGGCGGCCGGGCCCGGGGTGGAGTCCGCTGCGGTGACCGGGCCGGACGGCCCGGCGAGACCCCGGCCGGACGGCCCGGCGAGACCCGGGGCGGGGTGTCCGGCGACGACCGTGCCGACGCCGGGCACCGCCCGTACCAGCCCCTCCTGCCGCAGCACCGCCAGCGCCTTGGTCGCCGTCGCCATCGCCACCCCGCACTCCCGGACGATCGCCCGCGTCGAGGGGACACGGTCGCCTGGCGCGAGCTCGCCCGACTCGATCCTGCGGCGGATCCCGGCGGCGGCGCGGAGGTAGGGCGGCTGGCTGCTCATCCCGGCACTGTACTAGTGCGGTCGACCGGGTGAAGTCCTGTTCGGGAAAGGAGTGCACTACGGTGCACCAGGGTGGTGTTTGCGGTGTACACGGCGTGCTGCTTCGCTCCCGGCATGACCTCTGAACCAGGCACCGAAGCGTGCGGCGCGGCAGGCGCCGAAGAACCCGCCGCACCGCCCACCGCACCGCCCACCGCGCCACTCGCCGCAGCTCCCGCCCCAGCACCGACCGCGGGCCGCCGGGAGTGGATCGCACTCGGGGTGCTGATGCTCCCGCTGCTCCTCGTCTCGATGGACGTCTCCATCCTCTACTTCGCCCTCCCCTACATCAGCCGGGCCCTGGAGCCGAGCGCCACCCAGCAGCTGTGGATGCTCGACATGTACGGCTTCGTGCTCGCCGGTCTGCTGATCACGATGGGCGCGCTCGGTGACCGCGTCGGGCGGCGCCGGCTGGTGCTCGCCGGGGCCGTCCTCTTCGGCACGGCGTCGGTCGCGGCGGCGTACGCCCACAGCCCCGGACAGCTCATCGCCGTACGGGCGTTGCTCGGTGTCGGCGGCGCCGCCCTGATGCCCTCGACCCTCGCGCTGATCCGGCACCTCTTCCGTGACGAGCGGCAGCGCGCGAAGGCGGTCGCCCTGTGGACCGCCGTGATGACCACCGGCATCTCGCTCGGCCCGGTGGTCAGCGGGCTGCTGCTCGCCCACTTCTGGTGGGGCTCGGTCTTCCTGGTCAACCTGCCCGCGATGGCCCTGCTGCTGGTACTCGGACCGCTGCTGCTCCCGGAGTTCAGAACCCCCGCCCGCGGCCGGTTCGACCTGCTGAGCGCGGTGCTCTCGCTCGCCACGCTGCTCCCCGTCATCCGGGGCGTCAAGGAACTGGCGGCGCACGGATACACCCCGCTCTCCGCGCTCAGCGTCACCGCGGGTCTGGCCGTCGGCGTCGTCTTCGTACGCCGTCAGCAGCGCCTGGACCACCCGATGGTCGACCTCGCGCTGCTGCGCCGCCCCGCCTTCTGCGGCTCGCTGCTCGCCAATCTGCTGGCGATGTTCGCGACGGTCGGGTTCGCGGTCTTCCTCACCCAGTATCTGCAGAGCGTGCTGGGCCAGAGCCCGCTCACCGCGGCGCTCTGGTCGCTGGTCCCGATGGCCGGTGTGGCGGTACTCGCGCCCGTCGGGGCCGTACTGGCCGGGCGCTTCGACCGCGCGTACGTGATGGGCGCGGGCTTCACGGTCTCGGCGTGCGGGTTCCTCTGGCTGAGCCGGGTGCACGTCGGCTCACCCCTCTGGTTCACGCTGGCGGGCTCGGCGGTGTACGCGGGCGGTCTGGTCGCGGCGATGACGCTCGCCAACGAACTCGCCATCGGCGCGGCCCCGCCGGAGCGCGCGGGGTCGGCCGCCGCCGTCCTGGAGTCCGGGCAGGAGCTGGGCGGTGCCCTGGGTATGGCCATCCTGGGATCGGTCGGGGCCGCCGTATACCGGAGCGACATGGCGGGCGCGCCGGGCGCCGTCCGCGAGACCCTGGGCGGCGCGACCGCGGTGGCTCACGGGGCCCTGCTCGTCTCGGCGCGCCGGGCGTTCGTGCACGGCCTGGACTTCGCGGCGGTCGGCGCGGCCGTGGCGATGGCGGGAGCCGCGGCGCTCTCCGTCGTCCTGCTGCGGGGAGCGCGCCCGGCGGATGACCCGGACGCTGCCGCCGCTGGAGGGCGGCGCCCCGTGTCGGCGCCGCGAGCCTGAACTCGCCGCGGGGAGCGGCCTGTTGCTGGGCCACCGGAAGTGCCGTACGGAGGGCCAGGTGCATGTCTTCCCGTGCCGGGTGGCAGCCTGATCTCCGTGCGGGGCGCACGGGCCCTGCCGGTCCAGGGGAGGCACCGGATGGGCACGGACTGCGCCGGGGTCACCGCCGCGCTCGCCGACCCCGGTACGGCTGTCCTCGACGCCCGCGCCCGCGAGCGCTTCACGGGCGAGGCGGCCGAACCCCGGCCGGGGCTGCGCCCCGGCCATACGCCGGGAGCGGTGAGCCTGCCCTTCGGCGCGGTCCAGCGGGGAGGCCGGATGCGCCGGGCCGCCGAACTGCGTACCGCCTTCGCCGGGGCCGCGGGCGGACGCGAGCGGCTGGTGTTCAGCTGCGGATCGGGCGTCACCGCCTGTGTGCTGGCGCTCGGAGCCGAACTCGCCGGATACCGCGCCCTGTCCGTGTACGACGGGTCCTGGAGCGAGTGGGGGCTGCCGTCGGACCGGCCGGTGGAAACCGGTGACGGACGGCCGGCTCCCGGCGCCTGAGGGAGGCGTCGAGCGGTCCTGTGGTGAGCGTCGCCGCCGGGCCCGAACCACCGCCCGGGGGCGGCCCGTACCGCCTGCCAGACTGACCCGGACCCGCAGACCCGGATGAGGAGCACGGCATTGACCGCCGACCACCGCACAGGACCGCCCACCCGTGGCAGCGAACGCGACACACTGCGGGCCTTCCTCGACTACCACCGCGCGACCCTCGCCATGAAGTGCGACGGCCTCACCGACGAGGAGCTGCGGGAACAGTCTGCGCCGCCCTCCACGCTGTCACTGCTCGGTCTGGTACGGCACCTGGCAGAGGTGGAACGCACCTGGTTCCGCCGGGTGTTCGAGGACCATGACGTGCCTCTGGTCTGGTCCGACAGGACCGACTTCCAGGCGGCGTACGACGCGAGCGCCTCGACCCGGGCCGAGGCGTTCACGGCCTGGCAGGCCGAGGTGGAACACTCGCGCCGTATCGAGCGGGCGGCCGGTTCCCTGGAGCTGACCGGGTATCAGCCGCGATGGGGCGAAGAGGTCTCGCTGCGCATGGTGATGGTGCACGTGCTCCTGGAGTACGGCCGCCACAACGGCCACGCGGACCTTCTGCGGGAGGGCGTCGACGGGACCGTGGGCGCCTGAGCCCTGAGCCCTGAGCCCGGAGGCGGCCTGGCGGCCCCGTCCGCCGCCTCCGGACCCGTCCGCCGCGGCCTTGCCGCAGGCCCCTCACCCCACCAGGCTGTCCTGCCAGGCCCGGTGCAGGCCGGCGAACCGGCCGCTGCCGCCGATGAGCGAGTCCGGTGTGCCGTCCTCGACGATCCGGCCGTCCTCCATCACCAGCACCCGGTCCGCGATCTCCACCGTGGAGAGCCGGTGGGCGATGACCACCGCGGTGCGGCCGTGCAGCACCGTGTCCATGGCATGCTGCACCGCCCGCTCGCCCGGAATGTCCAGCGAGCTGGTCGCCTCGTCCAGGATCAGTACGGCGGGGTCGGCGAGCAGGGCGCGGGCGAACGCCACCAACTGCCGCTGCCCCGCCGAGATCCGCCCGCCCCGCTTGCGTACGTCCGTGTCGTACCCCTCGGGCAGGGCGCTGATGAATTCGTGGGCTCCGATCGCCTTCGCCGCCTGCTCGATCTCGGCGGGGGTGGCCTCCGGGCGCCCGATGGCGATGTTCTCGGCGATCGTCCCCGAGAAGAGGAATGCCTCCTGCGTCACCATGACGACCCCGCGCCGCAGCTCGGGGACGTCCAGGTCGGCCAGATCCACGCCGTCCAGCCGGACCTGGCCGTCGGTCGGGTCGTAGAACCGGGCCAGCAGCTTGGCCAGCGTCGACTTCCCCGCGCCCGTCGAGCCCACGACCGCGACCGTCTGGCCCGCCGGGATGGTGAGATCGAAGCACGGCAGCACCTCGCCGCCGGTGCGGTACGCGAACCCGACCCCGTCGAACACGACCTCACGGCCCGGGTGTTCGGAGGCGAGGGCGGGCAGCGTACGCGGGGACGCGGGCGCCGGGACCGACGGCTCCTGGGCCAGGAGTCCGGCGATCTTCTCCAGCGAAGCGGCCGCGGACTGGTACGAGTTGAGGAACATCCCCAGCCGGTCGATCGGGTCGTAGAGGCGCCGCAGATACAGCACCGACGCGGCCAGCACACCGAGTTCGAGCCCGCCCCGGGTGACCCGGTAGGCCCCCCACAGCACGATGCAGGCGACCGCGGTGTTGGCGACCAGACGGGAGCCGGTCACATAGCGGGCCATCTCCAGCATCGAGTCACCGTTGGCCCGCTCGTGGCGGTGGTTGAGCCGGTCGAACTCCGTGTCGTTGGCACGCTCCCGGCGGAAGGCACGCACCGGCCTGATGCCGTTCATCGTCTCGGCGAACTTCACGATGACCGCGGCGACCGCGGTCGAGCGCCGGCTGAACACGACGGTGACCCGCCGCCGGTAGCGCCGGATCAGCAGATAGAGCGGTACGAACGAGAGCAGCGCGACCGCGCCGAGCCCGAGGTCGAGGAAGAGCAGCATCGCGCAGATGTAGACGGCGGAGAGCACGACGCCGATCAGCTCCTGGAGCCCTTCGCTGAGCAGTTCGCGCAGCGACTCCACATCGCTGGTGGAGCGGGAGATCAGCCGCCCCGATGTGTACCGCTCGTGGAAGTCCACACTCAGCGCCTGCGCATGGCGGAAGATCCGGCCCCGCAGATCCAGCAGGGCGCCCTGGTTGAGGCGGGCCGAGACCTGGACGAAGGCGTACTGCAGGCCCCCGGAGAGCAGCGCCGACGCGAGGTAGGCGACGCCGACCGCGATCAGCGGGCCGTGGTCGGCGCGGCGGAAGGCGGGGACGCCGGTGTCGATGGCGTACGCGACGAGCAGCGGCCCGGCCTGCACGGCCGCCTGCTGGACCAGCATCAGCACCGCGGAGACGATCGCCGCCGTCCGGTGCGGGGCGATGAGCGAGCGCAGCAGGGCGCCGGTCGCGCCGGGTGGGGCGGGCAGCTCGTCCCGGTCGAAGGGGTCGCCGCCCGACGTCCGCTGTCCCGCCGGGGACCCGGCGGCGGGGCCGGATCCCGGCTCGTCGCCGGGGTCCGGCTCCAGGGCCTCCCGGCCGTCGACTGTGGTGGTCATCGGGTCCCGTCCTCTTCGGCGCCCGACATCAGCCAGGCGTACTCGGCGTTGCTCTGGAGCAGTTCGTGGTGGGTGCCGACCGCTCCGATACGGCCGTCCGACAGCAGCGCGACCCGGTCGGCGAGCAGCACGGTGGACGGCCGGTGGGCGATGACGAGCGCCGTGGTCTCGGCGAGGACCCGGCGCAGGGCTGCCTCCACCAGCGCCTCGGTGTGCACGTCCAGCGCGGACAGCGGATCGTCGAGCACCAGGAAGCGCGGCTGCCCGACGACGGCCCTGGCCAGGGCGAGCCGCTGGCGCTGGCCGCCGGAGAGGCTCAGCCCCTGCTCGCCGACCTGGGTGTCCCGGCCGAGCGGCAGCTCGTGCACGAAGTCGGCCTGGGCGGTCGACAGGGCGCGCAGCAGCGCCTCGTCGTCCGCGCCCGCGTCGCCCATCCGGACGTTCTCACCGACGCTCGCGGAGAAGAGGGTGGGCTCCTCGAAGGCGACCGACACCAGCTCCCGCAGCCGCTCGCGGGGCATGGCGGTGATGTCCTGACCGTCGAGGGTGATGCGGCCCCCGGTGATCTCGTGCAGCCGCGGTACGAGCGCGGTCAGCGTGGTCTTGCCCGAACCGGTGGCGCCCACCAGGGCCAGTGTCTCGCCCGGTCTGATGTGCAGATCGATGCCGTCGAGGACGGGAGGGGTGCCCGGGGCGGCGTCGGGGTAGCGGAACTCGACGCCCTCGAAGCGCAGTCCGCCGGTGGCTGTGGCTGTGGCTGTGGCTGTGGCGGTACTGGCAGCGCCGTTGAGGGCACCGTCGCCCGCACCGTCCGCACCCGCACCGTCCGTACCCGCACCAGCCGTACCCGCACCGCCCGGGGCGAGCGCGGCCGGGCCGGTGGTGTCCGTCTCCTCGGCCACGTCGATCACCTCGAAGTACCGCTGGGTGGCGGTCGCCGCGTCCTGGCTGATCGCCAGGAGGAAGCCGATCGACTCCACCGGCCAGCGCAGCGCCAGCGCGGTGGAGAGGAAGGCGACCAGGGTGCCCGCCGAGAGATGCCCGTCGGCGACCTGGACCGTACCGAGGACCAGCGCCGCGCCGATCGCCAGCTCGGGGATGGTGGTGATCACCGCCCAGATACCCGCGAGGAGCCGGGCCTTGACCAGCTCCGTCGAGCGCAGCCGCGCCGAGAGCTCACGGAAGGCCAGGGCCTGGCTGCGGTGGCGTCCGAAGCCCTTGATGATGCGGATGCCGAGGACGCTCTCCTCGACGACCGTGGTGATGTCGCCCACCTGGTCCTGGGAGACCCGGGCGACCTTGGAGTACTTCGCCTCGAAGATCTTGCAGAGGATCATCAGCGGAACCGCGGGAACCAGCAGCACCAGCCCCAGCATCCACTGCTGCATCAGCAGAATGACGAAGCCGACCACGATCGTCACGCCGTTGACCAGGAGGAACGTCAGCGGGAAGGAGAGGAACATCCGCACCATCATCAGATCGGTGGTGCCGCGCGACAGCAGCTGGCCCGACGGCCACCGGTCGTGGAAGGCCACCGGCAGCCGCTGCAGATGGCGGTAGAGGTCGGCCCGCATCGACGCCTCGATCCAGGCGAGCGGCCGGCCCACCAGCCATCTGCGGAGGCCGAAGAGGAGTGCCTCCGCGACCCCGAGCCCGAGCAGCATCAGCGCGCCCAGCCAGACCCCGCGGGTGTCCCGGTCGGTCACCGGGCCGTCGACGATCCACTTGAGGACGAGCGGGATGACCAGGCTCAGACAGGAGGCGACGATCGCCACCAGAGCGGCCGTGGCCAGCCGTCTTCGCACCGGCCGTACGTACGGCCAGAGCCGTAGCAAAGAACGCACGCCGGAGAGTTGGCTGTCTGTTGCATGTGTTTCGGGCATCGCGCGCGAGCCTACGGTCCGGCACTGACAGTGCCCACTGGATTTCGGGGCGCTCCGGGCCGCCCACCGGCACCGGAGCCCGCCTGCCGGAGGTCGTACCCCACCGCCGGAAGGTCGTACCCCGGCATCGGCCGATCGGTTGATGCCGGTTCGAGCGTGATGGCGGATGCCGCGGAACCCCGTCCCCCGGGAGCCTGTGAGCATGGCAATCATCGAAGTGGACGGGCTGCGGAAGGCGTACGGCGGCAGGCAGGCCGTCGACGGGGTGTCCTTCGCCGTCGACACTGGGGAGATCTTCGGGATCCTCGGGCCGAACGGCGCGGGCAAGACCACGACAGTGGAGTGCATCGGGGGGCTGCGGGTGCCGGACGGGGGCGTGGTGCGGGTGGCCGGATTCGATCCGGTCGCCGACCACGCCCGGGTGACACGGATCCTCGGCGCCCAGCTCCAGGAGAGCCAGCTCCAGCCGAAGATCACCGTCCGGGAGGCGCTGGAGCTCTACTCCTCCTTCTATCCGTACCCCGCCGACTGGCGGCCACTGGCCGAACGGCTGGGCCTCGCCGAGAAGGCGGACTCCCGCTTCGCCAAGCTCTCCGGCGGTCAGAAGCAGCGGCTCTCCATCGCGCTCGCACTGATCGGCAACCCGAAGGTGGTGGTGCTCGACGAGCTGACCACCGGGCTCGACCCGCGCGCACGCCGGGACACCTGGGAGCTGATCGAGGACATCAGGGACGGTGGGGTGACCGTTCTGCTCGTCACCCACTTCATGGAGGAGGCCCAGCGCCTCTGCGACCGCATCGCCGTGATCGACCGGGGCCGGGTCGCCGCGCTGGACACACCGGCCGGGCTCATCCGCCGCTCCTCCGGTTCGACCGTCATCTCCTTCACCCCGTCCGAGCCGCTCGCCGACCGTGAGCTGGACGCGCTGCCCGGCGCCGCCTCCGTACAGCACCGGGACGGCGCCCTCGTCATCGAGGGGACCGACGAGACGGTCAACGCCGTCATCACCCTGCTCGCCAGGCACCACATCACCGCCCACCAACTCCGGGTCACCGACGCCACTCTCGACGACGCGTTCCTGGACCTGACGGGAGCAGCAGCATGAGCACCGTGACCGCGACCGCCCGTACGAGGACCACTGCGGGGACCGGCGCGTCCTTCGCCGTACTGCGCTCCGAACTACGGCTCTTCCGCCGTGAACCTGCCACCATCTTCTGGGTGATGGTGTTCCCCACCGTCCTGCTGGTGATCCTCGGCTCGATCCCGTCCTTCCGCGAGCACGACCCGTCCATCGGCGGCCGGACGATGGTCAGCGCGTACGTCCCGGTCACCGTGCTGCTCGCGATGATCATGGCGGGGCTGCAGGCGATGCCCCAGGTGATCACCGGATACCGCGAACGGGGCATCCTGCGCCGGATGTCCACCACACCGGTGCGGCCGCATACGCTGCTCACCGCGCAGATGGGCCTGCACGGTGCCGCCGCACTCGTCTCGACGGTGCTCTCGCTCACCGTGGGGCGGACCGTCTTCAAGGTCGCCCTGCCCCAGCAGATCCCCGGCTATCTGCTCTCGCTCGCCCTGTCGATCTGTGCCGCACTGGCCCTGGGCTCCCTGGTGGCCGCCCTGTCACGGAACCAGAAGGTGGCGAACGCGACCGGCTCGGCCGTCCTCTTCCCGATGATGTTCTGCGCCGGGGTCTGGCTGCCCGTCCAGGCGATGCCGGACGCCCTGGCCCACGGCGTCGAGCTGACCCCCTTCGGCGCCGCGGCGCAGGCACTCAACGGCGCCGCCACCGGCAGCTGGCCCGGCTGGACCCACCTCGGGGTGCTCGCCCTGTGGACGCTGCTGCTGTCGGCCGGGGCCAATCGCTGGTTCCGCTGGGAGTGACGGTGGCCACCGGCCCGTACGGGCAGACTGGAGGGATGACACCGGACCTGACCGGCCCTGCCGCCCGGACCGGCCCCGCGACCGGCTCCATGACCGTCCTCACCGCCGCGACCGGTCCGGCTGCCCCGTGTGGCCCGGCCGCCGCGACCGGTCCGTGTGGCCCGGCCGCCGCGGCCGGCCCGCCCCTGGTCGCCGTCCGGGTGGGCATCGGGTGGGCGGCCTTCCACCGCTACGGCCCGTACGCCCTCCTCGCCGTCGCCACGCTCGCCGCGGCCGCCACCGCCCCCGCCCTGCACATGACCCGGGGCGAGCTGACCGCGGCGGCGGCCCTCACCGCCGCGGGGACCGTGCTCCAGCTCTGGTGGGGCCGCGCGGTCCGCACCCGGCCGGACCCCTCGGCGGCCGGCACCTGCTACTACGTCCTGCGCTGGGCGATCGCCTTCGCCCTGGCCTGGCTGAACCCCTTCTACGCGTTCTATGCGGTCACCGGCTACTTCGGCGCCGAGCGGCTGCTGCCCCGCAGGCTGGTACGGGTCGGGCTGCTGGCCAGTGCGGTCACCATGTCGGGCTCCCAGTCCGGCGGGCTGCCCCCGCACGGCTCCATGGGCTGGGTGGTCTTCGGCGCGCTGTTCGCCGTCAACGTCGCGCTGCTCATCGTCATGACCCATCTCGCCAACCTGGAGGACGAGCGCGCGACGGAGCAGGTCGAGACCATCCGCGAGCTGGAACGCACCAACGACCGGCTCCAGCAGGCTCTCGACGAGAACGCGGCGCTGCACGCCCAACTCCTGGTCCAGGCAAGGGAGGCCGGGGTCGCCGACGAGCGCCGCAGGCTGGCAGCCGAGATCCACGACACCCTCGCACAGGGGCTGGCCGGCATCATCACCCAGCTCCAGGTCGTCTCCGTCGCCGGAGCCCCGGACACCGCACGTGAACACCTCGCCCGCGCCCAGGAACTGGCCCGCCACAGCCTGGGCGAGGCCCGGCGCTCCGTACAGAATCTCAGCCCGGCCGCCCTGGCCGACGACTCGCTCCCGGAAGCGCTGAAGAAGCTGGTCGCCCAGTGGTCGGCCGAGTCGGGCGTCCGCGCCGGGTTCACCGTCACCGGCACCGTCGAACCGCTCCACGACGAGGTCGAGGCCACCCTGCTCCGGATCGCGCAGGAGGCCCTCACCAACACCGGCCGGCACGCCGGGGCGGCCCGGGTCGGGGTCACCCTCTCGTACATGGACGACGAGATGGCCCTCGACGTACGCGACGACGGCCGCGGCTTCGACCCGCTCGCGTCGGGGCCGCGCAGCGCCGAAGGGGGCTTCGGCCTCGGCGGGATGTGTGCCCGCGCCGAGCGGATCGCGGGGACGGTCACGGTCGAGTCCGAGCCGGGGCACGGCACGGCGGTCTCGGCTCGCGTACCGTTGGTCCGCCATGAACCCTGATGTCATCACCCTGCTGATCGTCGACGACCATCCCGTGGTCCGGGACGGTCTGCGCGGCATGTTCACCGGAGCCCCCGGTTTCCAGGTGCTCGGCGAGGCGGCCGACGGCGTCGCGGGCGTCGAGCTGGCCGGGAGCCTCGACCCCGATGTGGTCCTCATGGACCTGCGGATGCCGGGCGGCAACGGCGTGGACGCCATCGCCGAACTGACCCGCAGGGGCAGCCGCGCCAAGGTGCTCGTCCTGACGACGTACGACACGGACTCCGACACCCTCCCGGCCATCGAGGCGGGTGCCACCGGCTACCTCCTCAAGGATGCCCCGCGCGACGAACTCTTCACCGCGGTACGGGCCGCGGCCGATGGCCGTACGGTGCTCTCCCCGGCGGTCGCCTCCCGGCTGGTCTCCCGGGTGCGTGCTCCGGCCGCTCCGGGCCGCGACGCGCTGAGCACCCGCGAGCGCGAGGTGCTGGTGCTGGTCGCCCGGGGCACGTCCAACCGCGACATCGCCCGTGAGCTGTTCATCAGCGAGGCCACGGTCAAGACCCATCTGACCCATATCTACGGGAAGCTGGACGTCAAGGACCGGGCGGCGGCGGTCGCGGTGGCGTACGACCGCAAGATCCTCGGCTGAGACGGGGGGCCGAGGCGGGGGTTGAGACGGGGACCGACGCCCGCCCGGCACCGTCTCGCCTCAGCTCCGCACCCGCAGCAGCAGCACCGACCGCGCCGGGACGGTGAGCGCGGCTCCCCCCGGGTGCGGTGTGCCCGGCGCGGCGCTCTGGTCCTCCCGTGAGGTGTCGACGAGCAGTTCGTAGCTCTCCGCCCACGGGGCTCCGGGCAGCACGAACTCCACCGGTTCCGCCCCCGCGTGCAGGGCCGTCAGAAAGCTGTCGTCGGTGATGCGCTCGCCCCTGGCGTCCCGGCCGGGGATGTCGCCCCCGGAGAGATAGACCCCGAGCGTGGCCGAAGGCGCGTACCAGTCGCGCTCCGTCATCTCCCGGCCGTACGGGGTGAACCACGCGAGGTCCCGCAGCCCGTCGCCCGCCCGCGCGCCGGAGAAGAACGCCCGGCGGCGCAGCACGGGGTGGGCGTGGCGCAGCGCCAGCAGCCGGGAGGTGAGGTTCAGCAGCGCCCGCGGGCCCGGCTCGTCGAGCAGTGACCAGTCGACCCAGCTGACCTCGTTGTCCTGGCAGTAGGCGTTGTTGTTGCCGCCCTGTGTCCGCCCCATCTCGTCCCCCGCGACGAGCATCGGCACCCCGGTCGACACCAGCAGCGTCGTCAGCAGTGAGCGCAGCTGTCTGCGGCGCAGCGCGTTGACCTCCTGGTCGTCCGTCTCGCCCTCGGCGCCGCAGTTCCACGACCGGTTGTCGTCGGTGCCGTCCCGGTTGTCCTCGCCGTTCCGCTCGTTGTGCTTGTGCTGGTACGACACCAGGTCGCGCAGCGTGAAGCCGTCATGCGCGGTGATGAAGTTGACGGACGCCTGCGGGCGCCGGCCGCCCCAGGCGTACAGATCGCTGGAGCCGGAGAGCCGGTACCCGAGATCGCGTACGTCGGGCAGCGCACCCCGCCAGAAGTCCCGCACCGCGTCCCGGTAGCGGTCGTTCCACTCCGTCCACAGCGGCGGGAAGGCCCCCACCTGATACCCGCCGCTGCCCACGTCCCACGGCTCGGCGATCAGCTTCACCCGCCGCAGCACCGGGTCCTGGGCGATCACCGCGAGGAAGGGCGAGAGCATGTCCACGTCGTGGAAGGACCGGGCCAGCGCGGCGGCCAGATCGAAGCGGAAGCCGTCCACGCCCATCTCGGTGACCCAGTACCGCAGCGAGTCGGTGATCAGCCGCAGCACCTGGGGCCGCACCACATGCAGGGTGTTGCCGCAGCCGGTGTAGTCCGCGTACCGGCGCGGGTCGTCCTGGAGCCGGTAGTAGCCGCGGTTGTCGATCCCGCGCAGCGACAGGGTCGGCCCCAGCTCACCGGCCTCCGCCGTGTGGTTGTAGACCACGTCGAGAATGACCTCGATCCCGGCGGCGTGCAGCGCCTGCACCATCCGCTTGAACTCGCCGACCTGTTCGCCGCCGGTGCCGGACGCCGCGTAGCCGGCGTGCGGGGCGAAGTAGCCGACCGAGTTGTAGCCCCAGTAGTTCCGCAGCCCGCGCCGCAGCAGATGGTCCTCGTGCGCGAACTGGTGGACGGGCAGCAGCTCGACCGCCGTCACTCCGAGCCGTACGAGATGGCCGATCGCCGCCGGATGGGCCAGGCCCGCGTACGTCCCGCGCAGCTCATCGGGGATCCCGGGGTGCCGCTTGGTGAAACCGCGGACATGTAGCTCGTAGATGACGGTGTCCGCCCAGGGCGTCTTGGGCCGCAGGTCGTCCGCCCACTCGTCGCCGGGTGTGTCGTCGTGGACGACCACGCCCTTGGGGACGTGCGGCGCCGAGTCCCGCTCGTCGCGCACCGTGTCGGCGACCTGCTGGTCCGGCCAGTCCCTGACATGCCCGTACACCTCGGGGGGCAGCCGGAACTCGCCGTCCACGGCCCGCGCGTACGGGTCGAGGAGCAGCTTCGCGGGATTCCAGCGGGCGCCCGTCCACGGGTCCCATCTGCCCCGGACGCGGTAGCCGTACCGCTGTCCCGGCCGCACCCCGGGCAGGAACCCGTGCCAGATCTCATGGGTCAGCTCGGTGAGTTCGCAGCGGGTCTCCCGCCCCGCCGCGTCGAAGAGGCAGAGCTCGACGGCCTCGGCGCCGCCCGCCCAGAGCGCGAAGTTGGTACCTGCGACCCCGTCGGGCCCGACCCGGTACCGCGCGCCCAGCGGCATGGGTGCACCGGGCCACACGGTCACCGCGTCCGGCACGGGGCCGGCCACCACACCGGGCGCGGCCTTCCGGGCCGCACCGGGCACCGCCTCCCGCGCCGCGCCCGCCCCGCTGCCGGCGACCACGCCGGGCGCCTCCTGAACCGCTTCCTGAACCACGTCCTTCACGGCGTCCTGAACCACGTCCTGAACCGTGTCCTGAACCGCGTTCCGCACCGCTCCCGTCACGGTCTCCTGCTCGGCTGCGCTCGACACCTGGCGGCCTCCCGCGGCTCATCGGGACCGGCGGCGCGCCGGGCCCCGGCGTCCCGGCCGCGGTCCCTCGCATGGTCCTCGCTCTTGTTCTGCCCGCAACAACCGGCAATCTCACGTTTCCCCCGCAGGGGGGTGGTCGTTGAGCGGTCCGTGAGACAACTGACAAAGCGGACACGAGCGGGCGTCGCGGCCGCACTGGCGGCGGTGTGCGCCGGACTGCTGGGCGGCCTCGCCGGATGCGGAGCGGGCTCCGACGGGAAACCGCGGGCCCCCGAAGAGGCGATCCGGGTGATGCCGGACGACGGCGCGAAGGGCGTACGCGCCCACGGCAAGGTCGAGGTACGGGTACCGGACGGGCAGCGGCTCGAACAGGTCACGGTCTACGGGGTCACGGACGGGCACCGCCAGGTACTCCCCGGCACCGTCTCGGACGACGGCAGGACCTGGAAGCCGGACGGCGGCCGGCTGGGGCTGGCATCCCAGTACGCGGTGGACGCGGTGGCATCGGACGGGGACGGCCACACCCTGGCCCGCCACACCACGTTCACCACCTACGTCCCCCCGCACCGCTTCATCGGGTACTTCACACCGGAGAACGGCACCACCGTCGGCACCGGCATGATCGTCTCCTTCAATTTCAGCCGCCCCGTCCAGAACCGCGCGGCGGTGGAGCGGGCGATCCGCGTCACGGCCACCCCGTCGGTGCCGGTCGCGGGCCACTGGTTCGGCGCCGGCCGCCTGGACTTCCGCCCGAGTGCCTACTGGAAGCCCGGCACCCGGGTCTCCGTCGGGCTGCGGCTGCGCGACGTACAGGCGTCCCCCGGGGTGTACGGCACCCAGCAGAAGACCATCGCCTTCACCGTGGGCCGCTCCCAGGTGTCCCTGGTCGACGCCGCGGCGCACACCATGGCGGTACGCCGTGACGGCGCCCTCCTGACGACTCTGCCGGTCACCGCGGGCGCCAGGAAACACACCACGTACAACGGCAGGATGGTCGTCATGGAGAAGCGCGCCGTGACCCGGATGAACGGCCGGACGGTCGGCTTCGGCGGTGAGTACGACATCCCGGACGTCCCGCACGCGATGCGGCTGACCAGATCGGGCACCTTCCTGCACGGCAACTACTGGGCGCCCGCCCGTGTCTTCGGCGCCTCCAACACCAGCCACGGCTGCGTCGGGCTGCGCGACGCACGCGGCGGCAGCGCCACGTCCCCCGCGGGCTGGCTCTTCGACCACACCCTGATCGGCGATGTCGTCGAGGTCGTCAACTCCCGGGACACGAAGGTCGCACCGGACAACGGGCTCGGCGGCTGGAACCTGGACTGGGCGCACTGGAGGTCGGGCTCCGCGCTCGGCTGACCCGCTGACCCCCGCCGTGCCCGTACGACCCGCCCGCCGTGCCCGTACAACCCGCCGCCCGCCCGCCGCACCTCTACGAGCTGGGCGGGCGCGCCCGGTTGGGACGGAACAGTGACATCGCCGGGGAGTCCGGCGGCCCCGCGCTGCGGATATTCTGTGCGCAGTGCGCGCGGACACGGCGCGCGGGGGTACGTGCACCGGCGGCGCCGGGACGTGCGCGAGGGGAGACCACCATCTTGAACGGGCGACCGATATCGGGGACATCGGCCGGGGGCCGGTCCGTGCGCGGGATGCGGGGCGCGAAGTCCGCACTGCCGGCCCTGCTCGCCGGAACGCTGCTGCTGTTCGTCACAGCGTGCGGCGGTTCGGGGAGCGGCAGCGATGAGAAGGCGAAGCAGGACGCGGGCAAGGAGGCCGGCTCCGCGGCCTCGCAGGCCGTTGTGACGGTGGCTCCGAAGGACGGCGCCGGTTCGGTGGCCACCAGCGACGCGCTGAAGGTGACGGCGGACAAGGGCCGGCTGACCTCGGTCACGGTCAAGGACGCCAAGGGCAACACGGTCGCGGGCCGTATCGCGCAGGGCGGCGCCGACTGGCAGCCGCTCCAGCATCTGCCCGCGGCCACCCGCTTCACGGTCCACGCGGTCGCCAAGGACGCCAAGGGCCGGGAGTCCGCCAAGGACACGTCCTTCACCACGCTCGTACCGAAGAACACCTTCGTCGGCCAGTACACACCGGAGGACGGTGCGACGGTGGGTGTCGGGATGCCGGTCTCGATCCACTTCACCCGCGGGATCACCCACCCCGCGGACGTCGAGGACGCGGTCAAGGTGACGGCGGATCCCGCCGTACCGGTCGAGGGCCACTGGTTCGGCAACGACCGCCTCGACATCCGTCCCGAGAAGTACTGGGCGGCCGGTACCAAGGTGACGGTGAAGCTCGACCTCGACGGCGTCGAGGGCCGGCCCGGGGTGTACGGGAAGCAGACCAAGACCGTGAAGTTCACCGTCGGGCGCTCCATGGTCTCCACGGTCGACGCCGACCGGCACACCATGAAGGTCGCCGAGAACGGCAAGGTGATCCGGACCATCCCGATCAGCGCGGGCGCCCCGGCCACCACGACGTACAACGGCCAGATGGTCATCAGCGAGAAGTACGCGGTGACCCGGATGAACGGCGCCACCGTCGGATTCGGCGGTGAGTACGACATCAAGGACGTGCCGCACGCGATGCGCCTCTCCGACTCCGGCACCTTCGTGCACGGCAACTACTGGGCCTCCACCAGTACGTTCGGCGCCGCCAACACCAGCCACGGCTGTGTCGGGCTGCACGATGTGCGCGGTGGCTGGAGCAAGGAGACCCCGGCCGCCTGGTACTACAACAAGTCGATCGTCGGTGATGTGGTGGTCGTCAAGAACTCGCACGACAGGACGATCCAGCCGGACAACGGCCTCAACGGCTGGAACATGTCCTGGGCCGACTGGAAGAAGTGACGCCCGGCGGGAGGTGACGCCCGGCAGGGAGCACCCCCGGCAGGAAGCAACACCAGGCCCGTGGGCCTTCCTCCGTACGGCCCGGTGCACTGTGACCAAGTGCACCGGGCCGCACCGCGTTAGCCGCCGTTAACCTGCTGTCATGACAGTCACCCTCGAAGTCTCCGAAGGCGTCGGCACCATCCGTCTGGACCGCCCGCCGATGAACGCACTCGACGTGGCCGTGCAGGACCGGCTGCGCGAACTCGCCGAAGAAGCCGCCCGCCGCGACGACGTACGCGCCGTGGTGCTCTACGGCGGCGAGAAGGTGTTCGCGGCCGGCGCGGACATCAAGGAGATGCAGGCCATGGACCATGCGGCGATGGTCGTACGGTCGCGCGCCCTGCAGGACTCCTTCACGGCGGTGGCCCGGATCCCCAAGCCCGTGGTCGCCGCGGTCACCGGCTACGCGCTGGGCGGCGGCTGCGAACTGGCGCTCTGCGCGGACTTCCGTATCGCGGGCGAGAACGCCAAGCTGGGCCAGCCCGAGATCCTGCTCGGCCTGATCCCCGGGGCCGGCGGCACCCAGCGGCTCTCCCGGCTGATCGGCCCGTCCCGGGCCAAGGACCTGATCTTCACGGGCCGTCAGGTCAGGGCAGCCGAAGCACTCACCCTCGGTCTTGTCGACCGGGTCGTCCCGGCGGCCGAGGTGTACGAGCAGGCGTACGCCTGGGCGGCGAAGCTCGCCCAGGGGCCGGCCATCGCGCTGCGCGCCGCGAAGGAGTCCGTCGACGCGGGTCTTGAGACGGATCTCGACACCGGGCTCGCCATCGAACGCACCTGGTTCGCCGGTCTCTTCGCCACGGAGGACCGCGAACGCGGTATGCGCAGCTTCGTCGACGAGGGCCCCGGCAAGGCCAAGTTCCGCTGAGCGGCACCCGGTTGGGTGGATTAGCTGCACCTTAAGAGAACCTTAAGGAGTGGGTGATCATGGCCGTTGAATTTCGTTCATGAGGGGGGAGTCTCCGCAGCTCAGGACAGGTGTGAAGGCCCCTGTAATGCCAGGCGCATATGCCAAGACGCAGGGGGTGCAACTGCAGAATGCAATTGCGGATTCCGTCGGAACGGCCCCGGGGGCCCCTTCGGGCAGCCATGATGGGGGGCATGGCGGGCCTGGAGGGTGTGGAGCAACCGCAACAGCGCGCTCAGGCGGATGCTGTGCGATGGGTACCGGCCGTTGAGGACGAACAGGCTCTCAAAGCACTGGAGTTGTTCGGCAGCCCAACGGAGGGGGAGGTGCGCCTCGCGTCCCGTCCCGAGTCCGCGGCGACCGCGCGGCGGCTCACCCAGGGTGTCGTGCTGCGTCAGTGGGGGCTCTCGCCGCAGACCGCCGAGCACGCGGTGCTGCTCGTGTCGGAGCTCGTCGGCAACGCGGTCCGGCACACCGGTGCGCGGGCCTTCGGTCTCCGGATGCTGCGGCGCCGGGGCTGGATCCGGGTGGAGGTGCGCGATCCGTCCCGGGGGCTGCCTTGTCTGATGCCGGTCCAGCCGATGGACGTCAGTGGCCGCGGTCTCTTCCTGGTAGACAAGCTCTCCGACCGGTGGGGGGTCGATCTGCTGCCGCGCGGCAAGACCACCTGGTTCGAGATGCGGGTCGCCGACCGCCAGTCCTCCTGAGGGCCCGCCCGGTCCTCCTGGGGATCTGCCCGGTCCTCCTGAAGGCCCGCTGCGGGGGCCGGCCGCCACCCGGTTGTACCCATCCGGATCACGGCGTGGCTGCTGTGAATCCCAGGTGAGGCGACATTTCTGCCTGGGAATGTGCGGACTTCGGTGGGATGCGGCGGGTGATGTGCGGGAGCGGCGCTCGGCCGCCCCGCTGCTGAGGCTCTCCGTCGTCGACGGACAGGGGGGAGGTAAAAAAGGCCGTTCCGGGCGATTCCTCTTTAACTGGTCGCGTGACTGAGATAAGCCGCCGC
This sequence comes from Streptomyces sp. NPDC059398, assembly GCF_042751845.1. Classification (NCBI taxonomy): domain Bacteria; kingdom Bacillati; phylum Actinomycetota; class Actinomycetes; order Kitasatosporales; family Streptomycetaceae; genus Streptomyces; species Streptomyces sp. NPDC059398. Next base: position 44,301 of record NZ_JBHYWP010000003.1, read on the forward strand.
AGCGCACTGCGGGCAGGAGCCGGCGCGGCCGTCGCCGGGGCGCTGGCCGCCGGGTGTTCGCGCGGCGCGACCACCGCAGCGGCCCCCACCCCCACCGGGGCCCACCCCGCACGCTCCCCATCCGGGCCCGCGAGGACAGCGGCCCCGCTGCACGCACCGGCCCCCCTCGCCTTCACCGGCCAGCCGGTCCAGATCGCGAACGGCCCCCGGAACCGCAAACGGGTCGCGCTCACCTTCCACGGTCAGGGAAACCCCGCCGTCGCCAAGTCCGTACTGGCCGAGGCGGAGAGGGCCGGCGCGCGGGTCACCGTCCTCGCCGTCGGCACCTGGCTCGACGAGTACCCCGCGATGGCCCGCCGGATCCTCGACGGCGGTCACGACCTGGGCAACCACACCCTCCACCACATCTCCATCTCGGCGATGGGCGAACGGGAGGCGTACGCCGAGATCACCGGCTGCGCCGACCGGCTGCGGCGGCTCACGGGCTCCATCGGCACCTGGTTCCGCCCTTCGCGCACCCAGTACGCGACCCCGCTGGTCCAGCGGCTCGCCGCACGCGCGGGCTACCCGCACGTGCTCTCGTACGACACCGACTCCCTCGACTACACCTCGCCCGGCGCCGCATCCGTCGTCCACAACGTCACCGGCGCGGTCCGGCCGGGTTCGGTGGTCTCGATGCACTTCGGCTATGCGGACACGGTCGCCGCACTGCCCGCCATCCTCGACGCCTTCGACCGCCGCGGGCTGCACGCGGTGACCACTACGGAGCTGCTGACCTCATGATCACTATCCGTACCACCACACTCCTCGCCGCCACCGCCGCCATCGGCCTCACCGTCGCGCTGGGCGGCTGCGGGACGTCCGGCGGGACCGGGCACGCGCACCCGGACGCCGCCAGGGCCACCACCGCCGCGGCCGCCCCGCGCGGCACCGCGGTGAAGTCGTCGCAGCCCGCGCCGCTGGCCGGTATGCCCCCCGTACTCGACCCCAAGGACCTGTACGCGGCGGACCGGCCGGGCCGACTCTCTCCCGTCGTGAAGAAGTTCCCGTCCCTGGTCTACGTACCGAACACCAACTCCAACACGGTCAACGTGATCGACCCCAAGACGTACAAGGTCATCCGCACCATCCCGGTCGGTGTGCAGCCGCAGCACGTCGTGCCGTCCTGGGACCTGAAGACGCTCTGGGTCAACAACGACCGCGGCAACTCGCTCACCCCGATCAACCCGGCGAACGGCAAGGTCGGCAAGACGCTCGCCGTGCACGACCCGTACAACCTCTACTTCACGCCCAACGGGAAGTACGCCATCGTCATGGCCTCGCAGGACCGCCAGCTCGTCTTCCGCGACCCGCACACCATGAAGGTCAGGAAGACGCTCCCGGTGACCTGCGCGGGCGTCAACCACGCGGACTTCTCGGCCGACGGACGGTACTTCATCGTCTCCTGCGAGTTCTCCGGCGAACTGCTCAAGGTCGACACCGAGAAGATGAAGGTGGTCGGCCAGCAGAAACTGCCCTTCAAGGGGGCGATGCCGCAGGACGTGAAGATCTCGCCGGACGGCCGGACCTTCTACATCGCGGACATGATGGCCGACGGCGTCTGGGTGCTCCCCGCGGACAAGTTCACCACCCCGAAGCTGCTGCACACCGGCAAGGGCTGCCACGGCCTCTACATCAGCCGTGACTCCAAGGAGATGTACATCTCCAACCGCGGCGAAGGCACCATCTCGGTCTTCGGCTTCGCGCGGAACAAGCTCCTCAAGAAGTGGTCCCTGCCCGGCGGCGGCAGCCCCGACATGGGCGGTGTGTCGGCCGACGGCAAGGTGCTCTGGCTGACCGGGCGCTACAACGCGGAGGTGTACGCGATCGACACCACCAGCGGGAAGCAGCTCGCCCGCATCCCGGTCGGCAGCGGCCCGCACGGCCTCGCGGTCTATCCGCAGCCCGGCCGCTACTCGCTGGGGCACACCGGGATCTTCCGCTGACCCTGCCGGTCAGGGCGGCCCCGCTCCGCCGGTTAATCTGACTACCGTCAGAGACGTACCGAGAAGGGGTGGACCCAGTGGCGGACAAAGAAGAGGCCCGCAAGGCGTTCGAGCGGCTCGACGTGGACGGCGACGGCCGGATCACCGCGAGCGAGTACAAGAGCGTCATGGCGCAGCTCGGTGACTTCCATGTGACCGAGACAGTGGCTCAGTCCATCATCAGGTCCAAGGACGCCAACGGTGACGGCAGGCTCTCCTTCGAGGAGTTCTGGGCCTCGCTGGACAAGTAGCGCACGCGTGCACGGCCCCCCGGCCTACGGAGCCGAGGGGCTGTCATGCCGTACGGCCCCCCGCGCCGCCCCGTCTCGGTAATCTGGCCCGGTATGGACCGGGAACAGCAGTGGATGCGCAGCGCCCTGGGGCTCGCGGTCATCGCGGCCGACGAAGCCCGGGAGCCCTCTCTCCTGAGGCAGTTGGGCCAGGACTGCGCCGAGCTGCTCCAGCTCTCGGGGGCAGCCGTGGTACTGGCCGGAGCCACGGCGGCACACGGCGGCGGCGAACCGGTCTCCGAGTGCCTGCGCGCCGACCGGGCCCTGGTCAACATCGATCTCGGGCAACAGGGCGCGCGCTGGCCGGAGTTCACCGGCCGCGCACTGGCCGCGGGGCATGCCGTGGCGACGCTGCTCCCCCTGCACGGCGGCGTCGGCCGGCCCTGCGCCGTACTCCAGCTGTTCAGCAGCGAGCGGGAGCTGTCCGATGCCGAGATCGGGTCGGCCCAGCGGCTGGGCGAGCTGGCCATGGTGCTCCGCGCTCAGAGCGACGCGCTCCGCGGCCACCGGGAGACCGCCGGGCAGCTGAGCCGGGCGCTCGACAGCAGAGTCGTCATCGAGCAGGCCAAGGGCATGCTCGCCGAACAGCTGCGGACCGGTACCGGAGAGGCGTTCGACGCGCTGCGCGGTCACGCCAGGTCCCACCGGCTGAAGCTCGCCGACGTGGCGCGTGCCGTGGTCGCCCGCGAACTGCGCCTGGGGAGCGCGCCGTCCGGCTGAACGGAGGGACGCAGGGACGGAGGGCGTGCGGGCGGGGGTGGTGCGGGGCCCCGCCGGGGCTGGGCCGGCCCCCCCCACCCCATGAGCGGCCGGCACCCCCCCGCCCGTGAGGGCGCGGCGATGACGCACGCGAGACCTAA
>NZ_JBHYWP010000003.1:47484-157858 GCF_042751845.1 Streptomyces sp. NPDC059398
GGGGTGCCCCCCCCCGGGCTCACCGGTGGTCCCCAGCGCCGGTGGCGGTGGGGGGGCGGGTGGTGGGGGCCCCGGTGTGCTGTGCCGGGCCCGCACCTTCCGTATCGCGTCCGCAACCGGCCGGTCAGTTCCGGCCGGTCAGTTCCCGACGGAGACCGTGAACCGGACCGGATTGCCGTCGTTCGCCGCGCCCGAGACGTCGGGCTGGCCGTCCGGGACCACGTCGTCGTACGGGAAGGCGTACCCGATCGGCGAGTTGGCGTGGACCACCCGTGCCCAGTGGTTGGTGACGTCCCCCTGGTAGTAGTCGGCGGCCGTCGTGCCGTTCGGCTGGCTGGGGTGGGTGAGCATGATCGAGCGGTTGAACCCGGCGGCGATCCTGGCGAGCAGCGCCTTCTTCTCGTCCGGGTCGTCCGGATTGTTGGCGAAGGGGCCGTCGTTGCAGGTGAAGATGGACTTCGAGTCGGGCTTGGTGAAGGTGTGGCCGCCGTCGAAGGTGAGGGTGTCCCCGCTCACCCGGCCCTTCAGGCTGCCCTTGCCGCCCTGCAGGTCGATGGTGAGGTCGGTGGAGCTGTACTTGTCCCAGACCTGGTCGACATAGCCGCTCCACAGATCGCCGAACGGCATGGCGTCCGGGGAGGCGGACGCCATCAGATTCTGCGGCGACATCACCCGCAGCACCTTGCCGTCCGAGCCGTGGACGACCAGCTTGTCCCAGGGCTGGCCGTCCTTGGCCGCCTGGGCCGTGAGATCCGATGCGATCTTGTCGACCGCGCCGTCGGGGAGCGGGGCCACGGTGTGGTCGGTGTCGCCCTTGAGCGTGAGCCCGATGGGCAGCGAGGTCACCAGGTCGACGTACGAGATGTTGGCGTACAGCTGGTCCGGGTTGAAGGTGAACTCGCAGAACGACCAGGTGCGGCCGTAGTTCGGGTCCGCCGGGGTGGCGAAGGCGGGCTCGACCAGCGAGGGGCCCGGGTTGAGGAAGAAGTCGAGCTTGTCGTCCCGTACGAAGTAGACACGGGCGCCGTACATCTGAGGCAGTGTCAATGTGACGGCACCCGCGCCCGCGGCCTTCAGCGGGATGGCGCAGTCGACGGGCAGCGGTGTCTGCGGGGCCGACGGCGAGTCGGGGTGGTACACGCTGCCGTCGGCGCGCAGCAGGACCCACTTGTCGGTGCCCTGCTCATGGCCGGTGACGTACGCGTTGACGTTGCCTGGCAACGACTTGTTCTCCAGGGCCAGTTCGCAGGTGGCGGCGGAGGCCGACGCGCGTGGGCTCAGCGCGCTTCCCCAGGCGGGGTAGGTGAGAGCGGTGGCGGTCGCCGCGGCGCCGGTCAGGAACATTCTGCGGGATATCACGCAAGTCTCCTGTGGTCTGTGGGGGGGGCGGAGCACGGGAGGCGGGTGGGGCTGTGGGGGGTGGCCTCCCGTTGGCCCATACTGTTGCGAGGTGCGGGGCATTGGTCAAGACCTAGCACTGAGAGCGCTCTCAAATTCCTCTCCGCCTTCACCACTTGAAGACGCGGAGGCTCTGCTCATGGCCTCCGGGCCGTAGCTCCCGGCCTCGCCCCCGGGCAACCGGGCCCCGGCCACGGGTCTCCCGCCCGCGGATTCCCGGCGACGGCCTCCCGCCCGGCGCCCACCGGGACCGCCGGGGCGCTCGCCGCCGCCCCGCACGAGCGCCCCGCCGCCGTCCGGGCCGCCGGCCCCTACGGAGTTGGGCCGGACAGACCCTACGGCGTGGCCCAGTCCTTGAGCGCGTTCTTGCTCCCGAAGCGCGAGTTGGCCACATTCTTGTCGAGCGGGCTGCTGGTGTACTGGTGGAAGGTCCAGGCCGCCTTGATCCTGGGCTTGCCCGCCGTCGTGTAGTCCGCGATCCACAGTCCGTCCCCGGCGTACGACGTGGTGTCGTGGTTCAGCCAGTAGTCGCGGTTCGTGTACAGCAGCACCCGGTTGTGCGGCCGCAGTTTCTTCACCGCGCGGATGAAGCTGTCCTTCTCGGCGTTGCTGGCCCGGGTGCCGTCCCCGGTGGTCTCCCAGTCCACCGCGAGCAGATCGCCCGACTTCTCGGGGGCCTTGCTCACGAAGTACTCGGCCTGTGTCTGGATGTTCCCCGGCCACAGGAAGTGGTAGAAGCCGACGACGCACCCGCCGTCCCGCGCCAGTTTGGTCTGGCTTGTCAGTCGTGGATTGACGTATGTGTGGCCCTCGGAGGCCTTGATGAAGACAAAGGCCTGACCGTCGGTGTCGAACGACGTCTGGTACGTACTGACATCGATGCCGTGCAGCATGCGTGCTACCTCCCCTTGTTCCGTGGTGACTTGGGTATCCCATGTTCCACTTACCCATTCGGGAGGTGTCGACTGCATTCGCTCACCTGGGCGAAGTGAGAACCAGGGATACGTTGTGGCCGCCGAAGCCGAACGAGTTCGCCAGGGCCGCGTCCCAACGCCCCCTGCGGGCGCTGCCGGTGACGACATCCAGCGGTACCCGGTCGTCGAGCCTGGACAGGTTGCGGGTCGGCGGGACGGATCCGTCCCGCAGCGCCAGCAGCGCCGCCATCGCACCCAACGCCCCCGAGGCGCCCAGCAGATGGCCGGTCATGGACTTGGTCGCTGTGACCACCGGGTGGGTGCCGACGGCGGCGGCGACCGCCTCGGCCTCGGCGAGATCGCCCTGCGGGGTGGAGGTGGCGTGCGCATGGACATGGCCGATGTCCCCGGGGGCCAGGTCCGCGTCCAGCAGGGCCTTCCGGATCGCCCGTGCCTGGCCTTCGGGGTCGGATGCGGTGATGTGCCCGGCGCTGGACGTCGTCCCCGCACCGGCCACCGCTCCGTGCGCACGTGCGGCGCGTGCGCGGGCGTGCGCGGCGCTCTCCAGGACCAGGACTGCGGCGCCCTCGCCGAACACGAAACCGTCGCGCTCCGCGTCGAAGGGGCGCGAGGCGCCCTCCGGGTCGTCGTTGGCCGTCGACACCGCCCTCATCTGGGCAAAGGCGGTCAGCGGCAGCGGATGCAGGCTCGCCTCCGCACCGCCCGCCACCACGATGTCGGCCCGCCCCGCCCGGATGAGGTCGAGACCGAGCGCGATCGCCTCCGCCCCGGAGGCGCAGGCGCTCACCGGGGTGTGCGCGCCGCCCTTTGCCCCCAGCTCGATGGAGACCCAGGCGGCCGGCCCGTTGGCCATGAGCATGGGGACGGTGTGCGGCGAGACCTTCCGGGGGCCGGACTCCTCCAGTACGCGGTTCTGCCCGAGCAGGGAGAGCACGCCGCCGGTGCCCGTACCGATCACGACGGCGAGGCGCTCCGGATCGACGGCGGGCGCTCCCGCGTCCGCCCAGGCCTCGCGGGCACAGACCAGGGCGGCCTGTTCGCAGCGGTCGAGCCGGCGGGCCTCGGTGCGCTTCAGCGAATCCGCCGGGTCCTGGCGCATCCGGGCCGCGATCCGCACCGGCAGCGGGCCGGCCCAGTCCTCGTCCGCCAGGCTGCCGATTCCGTTCTCGCCCGCCGTCATCGCGGCCCAGGTAAGCGGGACATCACCGCCGAGGGGCGTGGTGGCCCCCAGCCCGGTGACCCAGACATCCGTTCTTGTCGCCATGCGGTGGACCGTAACCAACCATCCAGTTGGTTGGCAACCTGCGTATGATCGCCCCATGACGAGGAGCACCCGCACCGGGGGGACCCGCGCCCGCCTGCTGGCGGCCGCGCGCACGGAGTTCGCCGAACACGGACTGGACGGCGCCCGCGTCGACCGGATCGCCGAGCGCGCCGGGGCCAACAAGGAGCGCATCTACGGGTACTTCGGCAGTAAGGAGAAGCTGTTCGCGGCGGTCGTCGCGGAGGCGCTGGACGAGCACGCCGTGCAGGTCGGACTGCCGGACGGCGACCCGGGTGAGTACGCGGGGCGGATGTACGACTACCACCGGAGGAACCCGGAGCTGACCCGGCTGATGATGTGGGAGGCGCTGCACTACGGCGACGGGGCGCTGCCCGACAGCGAGGCGCGCTCCGGGCACTACGCGCGGAAGGCGGCCGCGCTCGGTGAGCCGGCCGGCGGGCGTCCGGCCGGGGACGCCGCCGCCACCTTCCTCGCCCTCATCGGTGTGGCGGTCTGGCCGCTGGCCTTCCCGCAGATGGCCCGGCTGGTCCTGGGGGCCGGGCCGGGACCGCTGGACCCCGCCGCGCTGCGGGCCCATGTGGTGGAGACGGCCCGCGCGGTGGCCGCGCACCGCCCCGGCGCCCCGGGGTGAGTACGCCGGTTGCGGCGTCCGGGCCGCCCCGCCGTCCCCCGTCCCGGCGCCGCCGCGTCACCCCTCCCGCTCCGGCTGTCAGGGCTTGCGGGCCACGGCCACATAGCAGGCGGCGTCGGCGTCGCTGACCTGCCCGGACTCCCGTGGGTCGTCGGGCCGCCACCGGTGGGACACCGTGACGCCCGGCTCGACGAGTTCCCAGCCGTCGAAGAAACGGCTGAACTCCTCCTTGGTGCGGAACTGCAGCGGTGTTCCGGCGGCCGTGTAGATGTCGATCATGCGGTTCATGGTCTCCGCGTCGAAGTCCGGGGTGGCGTGCGACAGGGCGAGCGTGCTGCCCGGTGCGAGGGCCTCCTTGTACCGCTCGATGATCGCGTAGGCGCCGTCGGCGTCGGTGACGAAGTGCAGCAGCGCGTTGAGGCTCAGCGCGACGGGCCGGCTCAGATCGAGGGTGTCGCGCAGGGCCGACGCCTTCAGCAGGGTCTCCGGTTCCTTGGCGTCAGCCTCGACATACGCCGTCCTCCCCTGCGGGGTGCTGCGCAGCAGGGCCTGGGCGTGGGCGAGCACGATCGGGTCGTTGTCCGCGTACACCACGCGCGCGGCCGGGACGGAGAGCTGGACCACTTCGTGGAGGTTGGGGGAGGTGGGAATGCCGGTGCCTATGTCGAGGAACTGGCGCAGCCCGTGCTCCGCGGCCCACCGGGTGGCCCGGTGCATGAACTCCCGGTTCGTCCGCGCCGCGACGCGCACACCGGGGAACGCGGCGAGCACCCTGCCCACGGCCTCCCGGTCGGCGGTGAAGTTGGTGGTGCCCCCCAGGTAGTAGTCGTACATCCGGGCGGAGTGCGCCCGGTCCAGCTCCAGATCGACCGGACTCGCCCCGAGATCCTGCCCCTGGTGCTCCGTCATGCTGACTGCCTCCCCTTGTCGGTGTGCCGCTCGTCAGCACCCTGCCCGTCGAGCGGTACAAGAACTCCGGCCGGGCCCGGTCAACTCCGGCCAACTCCGGTCCACTCCAGTCGCCCCTGGTCCACTGCGGTCCCCTCCCGGAAGAGCAACCCGGCGACGGGATTTTCAGGTACACATAGACGAGCCCAACGTGACGGGACGAACACCGATGGCAGCTTCCGTATGCGCCATGGCGTGGATGTGCGGACCACGGTGCGTACCGGCGCGCGGGGGGCGTGTCCCTATCACCGGACGCCGGTTCCAGCAGGGGACCGGCGCTGGTACAGCAGAGCAGGTACGTGTATGCGCCGGAGAACCGCGGTGGACGCCACCGCCTTACGGACGCCGTCCACCGGCCTGTCGGCGCGCAGGCTGCACATGGTCTGCGAGGCGTTCTGCGCCGAGCACCACCAGGAGTGGCAGTCGTACGCTCTCCTCCAGGTGGGGGAGTCAACGACCGCGCATGCCCTGGTGGTTGAGCTCAGGGCCCGGCTGACGCTCCACTGGGAACACGCGTTGCGCCAGGAGTCCGTCGAGGGACACGCCTGGAAGATCTTCAAGGAGATCATCTTCGAGTGGCTGGACGAACGCGGCCTGGAACCGGCGCTGGCCCGGACCGCCGCACCCGCATCGGTCTTCGAGCACATCCTGGGCGCCTGGGCCCCGCCCGCCCCCGGCCCAGCCCTTCCCGGCCCAGCCCTTCCCGGCACCGTCCTTCCCGGCACCGTCCTTCCCGGCACCGTCCCGGGACAGCGGGAACAGAGCCCGTGCCCGGAGCTGTACGCGGCCATCGCGCGCCTTCCGGAGCGCCAGTACGACGTGCTGCTGCTCCGGTACGTGCTGCAATACGATCAGGCCCGTACCGCATTCATCATGGGCGTCCCCCAGGAGACGGTCCGCTCGCACATCCGCCACGCGAAGCGGAAGCTGGCCCGGGACCTCGGCCTCCACGGGGCGCCCGGCCCGGGGGAGTAGCGCATGGACGTGAAACACGGAAGAGCCCCTGGCTCCGCCGCCGCCCGCGACGGCGGCGGGCACCGGCGGGTCGGCCGCCACGGCAGCAGCCACCCGTACCGCGCCCCCTCCGTGGAGCGGGCCCCGTCTCCCTCCCATGGGTGACCCCGACGGCCCGCGCGTCCCACCGCGACCGGGCACACCGGCCCCGGCGCCCTATCCGACGGCGTACGAACAGGCCGCACACGAACTGGGGTTGGCCTGCGCCCTGGTCCTGAACGCCCCGCAGGCGGCGGGCTGCCTCTCCCGGCTGGTCGACGAGCGGCACCCCGGCCCCGAGGGCGCCCTGATGCTGGCGGCGCTGCTGCACATCACCGGCCGGTACGACGCGGCACGCTCCTGGTGGCAGTTCGCCGCGGGCGCGGGCAGCAGAACGGCCGCGTACGCACTCTTCCTCGACCACCGGCGGCGCGGCGAGTACCGGGACGCCAAGCACTGGCGCACCCAGGCGGCGAACCTGGCCACCCCCCGCCGGGCCCCCCGCCCGGAGCCCGCCGCCCCCACCGTCCGCGCGGACCTCCTCCCCGAGGAGGCCCGCCACAGCCTGCTGGCCCAACTCCACCACGGCCTCCCGCCCGACGTACCCCGGGCACTCGCAGAGGTGGTCGACCGGTTGCACACGCGGGGGGACTGACGGCGGGGTCGGACTCCGCTCCCGCCACGCGGGTTACCGGGCCCCGGCCGTCCACGGTGAGCCGTAGCGGTCGGCCAGTTCACGGGCGTCGGCCGGGGAGAGCAGGTGCGGGTCGGTCGCCCGGGTGAGGAGGGTGAGGGCCGACGCCTCCTCGATCTCGACCGCCGCTTCGACGGCCTCCCGGACCGTGCGGCCGGAGACGACCGGGCCGTGGTTCTGCAACAGGGCCGCGCGGAAGGGGAGTTCCAGGGCCAGCAGATCCGCTGCCTGGCGGGGGTCGCCCGGAGGCGCGTACGGCACCAGGGGGGCTTGTCCCACGCGCATGACGAAGTACGGCGAGATCGGCCCGATGGCGGACCAGGGGGACCAGGGCGGCAGGCACGAGGCCGCGGTGGCCTGTCGTGAGTGGAGGTGGACGACCGCTGTGCAGGAGTCCGAGCGGCGGTAGAAGGCCAGATGCAGCGGCAACTCCTTCGAGGGCTTCGGGCCGCTCAGGGTGCGGCCTCCGAGGTCGGTGACGGCCAGTTGGTCCACGGTCAGCCGGCTCAGGTCGCACCCGGTGGGGGCGATGTGCACCTCGTCGCCGATCCGGACGCTGACATTGCCGGTCCTGCCCGGACTCAGACCGAGCGCCGCCAGTTCGTGTGCGGCGCTCACGATGTCCTGCCGGACGGTGTCCTGTCGTATGGCCTCCTGGCCGACCGTGCTCACCCGAGTTCCTTCCATGCGGTGGTGAAGACCGAGTCGTCACCGAAGTTTCCAGATTTGAGGGCGAGGTTGACCACCGGACCGGTGCCCGCCGGGCCTGCCGTCGCCGAGGCCCAGGCGACTCCCGGGGCGATCGCCGGACCGATGCGCAGCCGGGTCACGTCCAGGGCCGTGGTCACGGTGCCCGAGGTCTCGCCACCCGCGATCAGGAACCGTCGTGCGCCGCGGGCCAGCAGCTCCTGGGCGCACCGGCCCAGGGCCCGTTCGACCAGGGCCGACGCGGGTTCCAGCCCCGGGGATGTGTCGTGTTCGATGTCGTCGAGCGATGCGACGGCGTACACCAGGACCGGGTCACCGGGGCGCTGTGCCCACTGGTGCGCGGCCCACCGGGCCAGGTCCGCGACCTCGCCCGGCAGGTCGGCGCGCAGGGCGGCGAGATCGAGTTTGCGGGCGGGCATCCGCTCGCGCCCCCGGGCGACCTGGCGCCGCGTCGCGGCGGACGCGCTCCCGGCCAGCACGGCCTGGAACCCTTCCGCCACCGGAATGTCCCGGGCCCGCGACGGGCGCCCGGCCACCGGGAGACCCAGGGCGAGACCCGAGCCGCCGCTCCACAGCGTGAGCCCCGACGCGCCGTCGGCGATGACCGCCAGATCGGCGTCGTCCACGGCGTCGACGACATGGATCCGGCTGCGCCCCGGGTCGGCCTCCAGCGCCCGCCGGACCGCTGCCGCACCCGACCGCACCGTGGCGTGATCGGTGAGTACGGTCTCGTGACCGCTCTGCGCCGCGAGCAGCCCGACCACATCGGATTCGGTCATCGGCGTGAGCGGGTGGTGGCGCATCGGGCTCTCGCTGAGCAACTGCCGGTGGACGAAGAGATGCCCCTGGTAGACGGTGCGCCCATTGCCGGGAAGGGAGGGGACCGCGAGGGTCACGGAGGCCCCGACGGCGTGCATCAGGGCGTCCAGGACCGGGCCGATGTTCCCCGTCGGTGTGGAGTCGAAGGTCGAGCAGTACTTGAAGTAGAACCGCTCGCAGCCCAGCTCCCGCAGGACCGCCAGGGCGGCGAGGCTGTCGGCGACCGCCCGGCCGGGCGGCGCCGTGCGGGACTGCAGGGCGATCACCACGGCGTCGGCGTCGGCGTCCTGGGCCAGGCCCGGGTCGTCCGGGGCGGGCAGACCGGTGCGGACCACGGTGCGGTACCCGCGGCTCACCAGGTTCGTGGCCAGATCCGTCGCGCCGGTGAAGTCGTCGGCGATGGCGCCCAACGTCGGCATAGTCCCTCCTGCCCTTGCCGTGAGGCGGGCTTCCGTCGGCCCGCTCCCTACGGTGATGTTACAAAGCTTGACACACATGTGCAACGACGTTAATTCTTGTGAATATTGTTGTGGGCCTCGCCCCTACCATCGACTTGGTCCGCCCCTCCGCGAAGAGGGGGCGACGCGAGCACGGTCGGACGGGGGCCCCGCCTGCTCGTCACTCTCCGCCGAGGAACGTCATGGACATCAACGTCATGGACATCACTGAACGGACACGGTCCGACGCCACATCGCCGGTCCGCTATGCCCTCACAGGGGCCTGCGGAGGATTCGGCCGCACGCTTCTCGCCCAGACCCGCTATGTGCCCGGCCTCTCGCCCGCCGTGCTGTGCGACCTGGACACCGGAGGACTGCGCGCCCTGTGGGCCGAGCTGGGCCTGCCCGACGACGGGCTCCGGGTCTGCCGGACCCCCGACGAGGTGCGGCGGGCGGGCTCGGACCCGGACGTCACCCTCGCCGTCCCGGACACCGCGCTGCTGGCGGAGACGGAGTTCGACATCCTGGTCGAGGCCACCGGCAACCCCGCCGTGGGGTACGCGGCCGCGGTGGCGGCCCTCACCGCCGGCCGGCATGTGGCGATGGCCAGCAAGGAGGTCGACTCGGTCGCCGGCGTCCGGCTGTCCCGGCTGGCCGCCCGGCACGGCGTCGTCTACACACCGGCCGGAGGCGACCAGCCCGCCAATGTGCTCGGGCTGCTCCGGTGGGGGCGGCTGATCGGGCTCGACGTGGTGGCGCTCGGCAAGTCCAGCGAGTACGACCTCGTCCTCGACCCGGAGTCGGAGACCGTCACCCAGCAGGACATGACCGTCGCGGTCCCCGGCATGAGCGACCTCCTCACCCTGGGCGACGACGTACGCGGCACCCTGGCCGCCCGCGCGGCCCTGGTCGAAGCGCTGCCCCGCAGATCCAGCGCCGACTACTGCGAGATGTCGGTGGTCTCCCACCACTCCGGCTTCCAGCCCGACGTCCCGGAGCTGCACTACCCCGTCGCGCGCATCGACGAACTGGCCGACGTGTACGCGCTGCGCGAGGACGGGGGCCTGCTCGCCACCACGGGCGCCCTGGACGTCTTCAGCGCGCTGCGCCTGCCGGGCGAGGCGTCGTTCGCCGGCGGCGTCTTCCTCATCGTCCGCACCCACGACGACGTCACCTGGCGGATGCTGCGGGAGAAGGGGCACGTCGTCAGCCGCGACGGCCGGTACGCCTGTGTCTATCTGCCCTTCCACCTCATGGGGGTCGAGACCCCCTTCACCCTGCTGACCGCGGTCCATGAGCACCGGGGCGCCGCCGGCCCGGGTGGCGTGGGCCGCTCCGCCGTGCTCGCGGGCCGGGCGGTGCGCGACCTGCCCGCGGGCACCGAACTGCGGATGCACGGCCACCACCACGAGGTCGACGGCCTGGAACCGGCCCTGCTGACCGCGCAGGACGCCGGACCCGGTACCGCCCCCTACTACCTGGCGGCGAACGCCCGTACCGCCCGGGATGTCCGGGCCGGCACGGTGCTGACCCTCACCGACCTCACCGGCTACGACACCGCTCTCGCCCAGGCGTCGCACGCGGAGCCCGCGCAGGACGCCTGACCCACCCCTCGTATCCCCTGCGGCGCGGACAGCGCCAGAGCGGAAAACCCGAAGGAACGACCCGTGAACCCGAACATCGAGCATCTGCTCCTGGCAGCCGCCGCGATCGTCTTCCTGATCGTGCTGATCACGAAGTGCCGGCTGCACCCGTCACTGGCGCTGACCGTCGCGGCGCTCGCCCTGGGCATGGCCAACGGCATCAGCCCCGCGGGAGCGGTCAAGGACTTCGAGCAGGGCTTCGGCGACACGCTGAGCGACACCGGCCCGGTCATCGCACTCGGCGCCATGCTCGGCGGCATCCTGCTGGGCAGCGGAGGCGCCTACCGCATAGCCGACGCCTTCGTCGTCTCCCGTCCGGTGAAGTGGATCCCGCTGGCCATCGCGGTGGCCGCGCTCATCATCGGACTGCCCAACATCTTCGACGTCAGCTTCGTGATGCTCGTCCCGCTGGCGTACGCGGTCGCCAAACGCACCGGAACGCATCTCCTCTTCGTCGGCCTGCCGCTCGCCGCCGGCCTCTACACCGCACACGGCCTGCTGCCACCGCATCCCGCCCCCACGGCCGCGGTCACCGCCTACCACGCCAACACCGGCCTGACCATCGGCCTCGGTCTGGTCATCGCGATCCCCACCGTGCTGATCTGCGGCCCCCTGCTCACCAAGCTCAGCAGCCGCGCCTTCGGCCCCGCGCCCGACCTCGACGCCGGACCCGTCGCCAGCGTCAGCCCGCAGCCCGAGGGCCGCAGGGCCGGTCCTGTCTCGCTCCCGCTCACCCTGACCGCCGTCCTGCTGCCGCCCTTCCTGATGCTGGTCGGCACGCTCGGCTCCTCGATGACCCGGAAGAACTCACTGCCCTGGCAGGCCTTCGAGACCCTCGACAACCCGATCCTCGCGCTGCTCGTCGCCGTACTCTTCGCGTTCTTCGTCCTCGGGCCCCGGGCCGGCTTCCTGCTGCGGCAGATGCAGACGATGTCCGGCAAGGGGCTGGGCGCGGTCGGCCCGGTGCTGCTGATCATCGGGGCGGGCGGCGGGCTGGCCCAGATGCTGGCATCGACCGGGGTGAGCCACGCGATCACCGGTTACGCGGTGCACTGGTCCGCGCCGCCGCTCCTCCTCGCCTGGGGAATCGCCGCGCTGCTGCGGATCTGCCTCGGCTCGGCGACCGTCGCCACGATCACGACCGCCGGCATCGTGGCGCCCTTCCTGACCGTCTATCCGGGCCTCTCACCCGAACTCCTCGTCCTTGCCACCGCGTCGGGCTCCGTGATGCTGTCGCACGTCAACGACTCGGGCTTCTGGCTCTTCAAGGAGTACTTCCAGCTGTCCGTAGGAAAGACCTTCAGGACCTGGTCGGTCATGCTCTCGGTACAGTCCCTCATCGGACTGGCCGGCGTGCTCCTGCTCTCCCTCGCCGTCTGAGCCGCCGGCGCCCGAGCACCCCCGTCCCCCGTCCCCCGCCCACCGGACCCGGAATAGAGTGATCACATGAGTTCACAGGAGGAGGGGCAGCTGATCCCCGACCAGCGGCGCGAGCTCCTCCTGCGCCGGCTCCGCAGTCATCTCGTGCTCAGCGTGCACCAGCTCACCGAGATGCTCGGCGTCTCACACATGACGGTGCGCCGGGACATCGCCGCTCTGGAGGAGCAGGGCCACGTCTACTCCGTGCCCGGCGGGGTGCGCCTGGCCAGCCGTATCTCCAGCGAACCGAGCCATGAGCGCAAGACCCATGTCGACCGGGCCGAGAAGACGGCCATGGCCGCGCTCGTCGACGGGCTGCTTGTGGACGGGATGAGCGTGTACGTGGACGCGGGGACCACCCTGCTCCATGTGGTGCCCTTCATCACCGCCCGCCAGGGAATGACCGTCGTCACCAACGACTTCACCGTCGTCCACCGGCTGGCCGACGCGCCGCACGTCGAGACGATCCACATCGGCGGCAGGCTCGAACACGAGAACCTGTCCACCGTCGGCCCGGTGGCCGCGGCCACTCTGCGGCAGTTCGCACTCGACCTGGCCCTGATCAGCAGCAGTTCCTGGGACCTGCAACGTGGCGTGACCACCCCGTCGGAGGCGAAGGTCGAGGTCAAGCGTGCCGCGATGGAGTCGGCCTCCCGGTCGGTACTGGTCGCCGCCGCGTCGAAGTACGGCCTGTTCGCCACGTACCGGATGGCTCCGCTCCGCGCCTTCGAACGGATCGTGACCGACAGGGCACTCGAACCGGCCGCCGCCCAGGCGATCCGCGACCTCGGGATCGAACTGGACCTCGCCACCCCCTAGTTGGGTCGCGGCACAGTTGTCGATGAGGTTGTTGATGACGTTGTTGAAGTTGATGACGTTGTTGAAGACGTTGTTGACGACCCATCAGGACCGCGGGGAAAGCACCGCGACGGCCCGGTCGAAGGCCGAGTCCCGGTTCTTCGCGAACTCCTCATCGGTGAAGACCGGTGTCCGAAGCTGCGGCGGGATACCGGTGCCGTCGAAGGTCCGCCCCGAGCCGGTCAGGAACTCCTCGTTCGGGAGCCAGACCTCCATACCGTTGGGGAGCACGCGCTCCAGGACATCGGAGAAGACCCCCTGTGTGGGCTCCCCGACGCGGACGGTCCTGCCGGGGCGGCCGATGAGGGCCTGGGTGAAGGTCTCGCCCGCGCTCACCGTCGTACCGGCGGTCAGCACGGCGACCGGACCGGTGTAGCGGGGCACGCCCGCGGCCGGTTCCACCTGGATGGGCTGCGGCCGCGTGTACCGGGTGCGCTTCCGGTAGGCGAGGTACGGGGTGTCGGTCAGCCGACCGGCGATGTGCAGCCCCAGGGAGTCGGAGCCGCCGCCGTTGATCCGCAGATCGATGACCAGCCCCCGGAGGGAAGCCGTGCGCCGGACGGTGAGCACGGTGTCCAGCGCCCTGTCGAGCTCGGCGAGCTGCGCGCCGTACGAGGGGTCCTGCCGGTCGTAGGCCGCGAATCCGGAGATACGGAGATAGCCCTGGCCGCCGGGCAGATCCGCGTAGCTGATCCGGCCGTTCGCGAACTCCTGCGGCTGCGCGCCCCCGAGGTCGCGCCGCACGATGTACGACTTGACCTTGGTGTCAAGCTCCTGGCTGAGCATGGCCGTACCCGGACGGACCTGGGCGAAGTGGCGGTCGCCGTCGAGCACGGCGACATGGGCGTCGTACAGCGGCCGCACCATCTCGCTGAAGAGGGCGAAGAGTTCGTCCCTGGTCGTACCGGCGTGCACGGTGGGGCGGTACCTGTCCCGTACGGCGTGCCAGTCGATGCCCTTGGCGGCGAAGAAGGGGTAGTTCTCCTCGAAGGACTGCCAGAACACATCGAACGTCGTCACGGGGTCCTCGGGCGTCGCCCGCCCGCACGCCGCCGGGAGCGCCGCGATCCGCCGCAGTTCCTTGTACCCCGGCGAACCCGCCTCCCGCAGCGACCCCGTCGCCCGGACGGTGAGATCCGTTCCGTCAGCGGTGCGGTACACGCCCGGCGCCGTCTGCCGCGCCGCGTCGCCCTTCAGACAGCTGACCGCCGTCGTCTGGTACTCCTGCAGCCGCCCGTCCGCGATCGACAGGACGGTCCCGTAACCGTTCACGCGCCACACCCCGTCGACAGCCGGCCGGGGTGCCGCCGACGCGGGTGCCACCGCCCCGCCCGCGAGGGTCAGTGCCACGACGGCGGTCGCGGCCCTGCTGCTCCTGTGTCGCACCGTCTTCCCTCCCCTGTACGCGATCTGCGTCAGCGCTCCGAGGATCGCCGACCGGCGCGTACGGGAACATCCGGCGGGCCGGTGGACCGGCAGGGGGGACATCCCCCGGGTCCGGACGCCCGGCGACTGCCCGACCGCCCCGCTTCCTGACCGCCCCGCTTCCCGACCGCGCCGCTTCTTGATCGCCTTGACAGGCAGACGTCCAGTGGGAGTCTGGAGATGACGGCGTCGCGCGCCACCACGACCGGCCCGGCGACCCGCACGACCAGTACGGCGAGGGACGGGCCCTTCTGGGGATGTCCGCCCGGCCGAGGGCGCGGCACGGCAGTGCCCCGCCTCATCCAGGTATCCACGGCATTCAGCCGGCAGCCCGCTGCGGCGCCCGTCCGATGGCCACTGCCCGAGAGGGCGCCGAACCCCACAGCTGATCTGACCCTCCGAAGGAACTGCGCCGATGGCTGTACGAGGCGAGCAAGCGGTACGAGGCGAGCAGCCGGTACGAACGGCGTCGCCGCCTCCCAGGGCGCGGGAGGTCGCGAAATTCGCCGCCGTCGGGGCATCCGGTGTGGCGGTGAACCTCCTGGTGTTCAACCTCGTGCGCCACGCCACCTCGATCCCCGTGGTGAGCGCGAGTGTGATCGCCACCGTCGTGTCGATCGCCTTCAACTACATCGGATTCCGTTACTTCGTCTACCGGGACCGCGACAAGAGCGGCTGCACCCGCGAGATGGGGCTCTTCCTGGTGTTCAGCGCCATCGGCCTGGTGATCGAGAACGGCATTCTCTATCTGGCCACGTACGGCTTCGGGTGGGACAGCCCGCTGCAGAGCAACGTATTCAAGTTCCTCGGCATCGCCATCGCCACCCTCTTCCGATTCTGGTCCTACCGCACCTGGGTGTTCCGGGTGATACCACCCACTTCCTCATCATCCCCGTCCCCGTCCTCTTCCTCTTCCTCTTCCTCTTCCTCTTCCTCTTCCTCTTCCTCGCACGGGCCCTGACCCCCCGGAGCCCGCGACCAGGGGCAGCAGACCGGCCCCGGCCGGGTCCCCGGAACCTGGCGGTGCGGCGTG
Organism: Streptomyces sp. NPDC059398; assembly: GCF_042751845.1. Classification (NCBI taxonomy): domain Bacteria; kingdom Bacillati; phylum Actinomycetota; class Actinomycetes; order Kitasatosporales; family Streptomycetaceae; genus Streptomyces; species Streptomyces sp. NPDC059398. The sequence goes on from NZ_JBHYWP010000003.1 coordinate 62,711, forward strand.
CTCGTTGGTTCGTACGCTCGTGAGGTCATGTATTGGTCGGGATGTCCACTGATCAGGTCGTCCACTGATCGGCTGGTGTGCTGGTCGGCTGGTGTGCTGGTGGGATCGTGTACTGGTCAGCTCGTCTGCTGGTGGGGTGGTGTGCCGATCAGGTCGTCGGTTGGTGGGCTCGTGTACTCATGGGCTGGTGTGTTCGTCCGACTGTCCGCTCGTCTCCGCCCGTCGCGGACATCCCGCGCGAGATGAGCGGGGGACCTACCGCTACCGGCCGGGCGGCGCGTTCGGCCAGGCGGTCGACGAGGCCCGCGAGCATGCCCGTTGGGGTGACACCGATACTGCCTGGCGGACCGTGCGCGCCGCGATCCCGGTGTGGGAGCCGCTCGGCCCCGCCCATATCGCCCCGGTGGGCCTGCTCGCCGACCCTCTGCTCGCGCCTGTGCTCACCGCTGGCCGGCGCCTGGAGCTGCCGGAATCCCCGCGCGGCGGCGAGCGGGGCCCGGCCCCCGGCCCCGCCCGCGACCAGGACCCGGGCGGCCTCTCCTGGCTGGCGCGCCCCGGTGGTCTGCGACCCGGGCAGTCGTCACCGTCCGGCTACCGGATGGTCCTGGTCGAAGGGGTCGCCCCGGACGAACTGCCCGTCCTGCTCGGTTCCTCATCCGACACGGCGCTCGCCCCACCGCTGCTGCACTGGAGAGTCCGTCACCATCACCGCCCCGATCTGCGGACGTTCTCCGGCTACGACGACAAGGCGCTGCTCAGCGTCGGGCGGGCGGGCCAGGGCTGGAGCTTCGGGTTCGAGGACGGCCCGCCTGCCTTCTCCATGGAGCGGTTCGTCTCTCCGGCGCAGGCGGCATCCGCCCGTGGTGGCCACGCGATCGTGGTGTGGAGCGATGGGGGCGGGCGTACCCCGCTCTTCCATGTGTCGATGGCCCGGGGCGGGATGCCGCTGTACGCGTTCACGGTGCGGGACGGGGTGACGGAGCACAGCTCAGGCGCCGTGCCCGCCGGGCTGGCCCCGGATCTTCTCGGTTTCGGCACCGAAAAATCCGACACCGAAAAATCCGACAGTGAGAGGCCAGCCGCTCAGTGGGGCGCCCAGGGCCGGGAACTGGATGCCATCGCCGACCTGTACGGGGTCGCTCTGCCACGTCTCGCTCTCACCGAGGGCCGGCTGCACTCCTTCGAGACGGTGTCCCGGATACGCCCGCCCGGCCCCGGTGAGGCCCATATGACGATCACCATGGGCTGACGCGCACGCAGGCGCTCAGCCTCTCCGCCACAGGCGCTCACCCGCTCCGCCATCAGATACGGAGGTCCGCGGTGACGGTGGAGGCAGGGGTGGTCAGGACGGCGTCGAAGGCGTCGACGACCGGGGTGTGCACAGAGGTGCCCTGGAGGCGGATGCGGTCGGGGCAGTCGGAAGCCTCCGTCCGTGCCCTGCGGAGATCGGCGATACCGAGTCCGAGGCCGCCGTCGGCAAAGGCGCACTCGATGCTTCCGGGTTCGGGCGGTTCCAGTGCCGTGTCGCCGAGGGTGAAGCCGAAGGGTGCTGTCTCGTCGCGGCGCATGTCCGCGGTGTGTCCGCCGATGCTGGTCAGGCCGAGCGCGAAGTAGGTATCGCCCAGTGCACGCCGCAGTTGCTGTCCCATGGGCAGCCCCGTGAGGTGCCCGTCGAAGGAGATGGGTGTCGTCTGGATGTGGGCGTTGTGGGCGGCCAGGACGATACGGGCGCCGGGATCGATACGTTCCAGGTGCCAGAGGACCGAACTGGCCATGTAGGCGTCCCGGGCCGAGGTGTCGGCGGTGAGGCCGTTGCCCGCGAACAGACCGGCCATGGCGCGGAAGGTGTAGTCGGCGTGGCAGGCGCCTTCGAGGCGGTGCAGGGCGAGGTCGTAGTCGTGCCGGTCGCCGCGGGTGGCGTACAGGGGTTCGAGGGCGCGGAAGCGGACGAGGAGGCGGGCGAGGATTGCGGTGAGGGTGTTCTGCTCGGTGGTGGGCAGGCGCGCCCAGGCGGGTGCGGCCACGGCTGCGGAGCCGCCGGCGAACGACCCGGCGATCCGCAGAGCCGTCTCGGCTGCCGGCACGGTCTGGGGGTCGATGCGGCGCAGGTAGTCGGCGACCGGTGACAGGGCGGGCAACAGGGATCCGCCCGCCGCCGGGATGTCGATGCCGGCGAAGCCCACCGGTGCTGAGGCGGTGCGGTTGTGCTGACGTACCCATTGCAGGGGTTCGGTGAGCCCTACGGGGACCGCTGTGGCGAGGTGGACCGCCAGGTCCTCATCGGCGCCCTCTCCCCGGGCCCAGGCATCCAGAGGGAAGCCTTCGCTGAAACCGTACTCGAAGGCCAGGACGGTGAAGCCGCAGCGTTCGACGAGGAACCTCAGCAGGCGGCGCCGCAGAAGCGCGAACTCTTCGACGAAGTGGGAGTGTTCGCCGATCGCGACGATGCGGGCGTCTCCGATGATGCCGCGCAGCGGTTCCAGGTCGTCGAGCGGCGCCTGCGGGTCGAGGTGGGTGAGCGGGACAGCTCGTTCGCGAAGCCAGTGGGTGAACGGGGTCCCGGGGGAGAAACGGGTCATGGTGAGGCTCGATTCAGTGCGGGGAGGGGCCGGGGGCTGCGGCCTCCAGGTCGTCGACCGTGCCGGACATGATCGTGGGGAGGTGTTCAGTGAGATGCGGCAGGGGCCAGTGCCACCAGGCCAGTGCGAGGAGACGGTCGATGTCGGCGTCGCGGTAGCGGCGGCGCAGCAGCCGGGCGGGATTGCCGCCGACGATGCCGTAGTCGCGGACGTCCTCCACGACGACCGAGCCGGAGGCGATGATCGCTCCGTGCCCGATACGGACGCCGGGCATCACCGTGGTCCGGTACCCGAACCAGACGTCGTTGCCCACTGTGGTGTCACCCCGTCCGGGCAGCCCGGTGATGAGGTCGAAGTGGTCGGCCCAGGAGCCGCCCATGATGGGGAAGGGGAATGTGGAGGGGCCGTCCATCCGGTGGTTGGCGCCGTTCATGAGGAACCGCACGCCCTCGCCCAGCGCACAGATTTCCGATGACGAGTTTCTCGGGCCCGTAGTGGTAGAGGACGTTGCGGTTCTCGAAGGCGGTCGGGTCCCCGGGATCGTCGTAGTACGTGAACTCCCCGACCTCGATCAGCGGTGAGGTCACCAGTGGCCTGAGGAGCACGACCCGGGGCTGGTCGGGCATGGGATGAACCTGGGTCGGGTCGGCGGGTACGGGCGGCATCTGTGATCGTTTCCTTCCGGAGGGCGGGCTTCAGACGCGCGCTTCGGCGGCGCCGAACCAGCGGCCGAGCGCTTCGCGGAGCGCCGGTACGGCGTTGTCGGGGGATTCGTCGACGGCGGCGGCCCAGGCGATGTGTGCGTCGGGCCGGATCAGGAGGGCGTCCGCGGGGCGGTCCTCGGTCTTGGCGGTGCAGACGTCGACACGGGTCCGCCAGGCTCCGGCCGCCCGGCGGAGGCCCTCGCGGTCGACGAGGTCCGGGAGCAGGGGCCGTGCGGTGTACAGGAGTTCGCCGACACCGGTCACCCCGCGGTCGCTGTGGAGGGTGAGGTTGGGGGCGAAGGCTCCGGCCAACGGGTGGTCCCCGGACGGTCCGGGCACCGGGTAGCGGATGTCAGCGCCCGCGACCAGCGCCCCCATGCGGCGCAGCGGCTGCTCGTCGGCGAGCAGCTCCTGGAAGAGCTCGCGGAGCGCTTCGGCCGCCGGGTCGGTCCCGCGCCGCAGCGCCACCTGGGCCCGGGTGTGGAGCAGGGTGCGCGCGCCGGCGAAGTGCCGTTCCTCGTGGTAGGTGTCCAGCAGGCCGTCGGGGGCCGTGCCGTGGATGTCGGCGGCCGGCTTCCAGGCCAGGTTGACCGCGTCGAGCATGCCGGCGTTGATCGCGACGCCGGTCGCGGGGAACAGGTGTGCCGCGTCACCGGCCAGCAGGATCCGCCCCTGCCGGTAACGCTCGGCGTGCCGGGCCTTGAAGGTGAACCGCGGCAGTCGGACCGCTTCGGCCAGCGGAAGACCCACGCCCAGGACGCGCCGGAGGCTGTCCCGGAATTCGGTCACGGACATCGGGACGTCGTCGTCGTACTCGTCGCTCTCGTCCTCGGTGGTGTAGAGGGAGACCACGGGGGATTCGGGCGATGCGCCAACGCCCAGAAGACCGGTGGCCGTTCGTGTGGAGCCCCCCTTGACCGTGCCGAAGCCTGCGACGTCGAGATCCCCGTTGCCGAGCACGGTCACGGTGTCCGGCAGGGTGACCTGGGCCAGCCGGTTGACTTCCGGATACGTGGTGCCGGGAAAGGCGATGCCCGCCGCGTCCCGCACCCGGCTGCGGGCGCCGTCGCAGCCCGCCAGGTACCGGGCGGTCACCCGGTACGGTCCGTCCGGGCCGAGCACCTCCGCGGTCACGGCCGCCGTGTCCTGGACGACTCCCGACACCTGGTGCCCGTGGCGGATCTCGACTCCGAGCTCACGGGCGCGTTCGGCGAGTACCTTTTCGAGCTGCTGCTGCGGGAGTGGCAGGGCGTGCATCGGAGGGTCGGCGAGCCGGGTCAGGTCGATATGGACGCCGCCGAACGGGAACCGAGGGGCCGGTACGGGGCCGGTGCAGGCGGCCTCGAACCGCTCCAGCAGGCCCCGGTACCGCAGCAGTTCCAGGATCTGCCCGCCGAGGCCACCGGCCTTCGGGGTGTCCCGGCGATGCGGATGGCGCTCCAGCACCAGGGGGTGCACCCCGGCCAGGCGCAGTTCGCACGCCAGCATCAGGCCGGTGGGACCGGATCCCACGATGATCACGTCAGTGTCCATACGCTCCCCCCTTTGGAACGGCACGTGTCGTGCCGATAGAATTGCACAGCTCGGCATCCCGTCAAGTGCGGCACGTGCCGTGCCGTTAGGGTGGCGCCATGACAGACTCCCGGCGCGGAGCCGCCCGGACCGAGGCCATCATGCGGACCACGCTGGAACTGGGTCAGGAGATCGGCTACGCGAAACTCAGCATCGAAGCGATCGCAGCCCGAGCCGGCGCGGGGAAACACACGATCTACCGCAGATGGCCGTCCAAGGGTGCTCTGCTCCTGGACGCGCTCCTCTCACTGCACAAGGCCAGCCTGGAGTACCCCGACACAGGCGACATCGTCGCCGACCTGCGCACCCAGATCCACGCGGCCGTCGATCTGCTGGCCAATCCCCCCTTCGGTCCGCTGTACCAGGCCCTGGTCGGCGAGGCCCAGTACGACCCCCAGATCGCCGCGGCGCTCAATGAGCGCTTGATCGCCGTCCAGGCCGACTTGACCGTCGCCCGGTTGAAGGCGGCGCAGGACCAAGGCCAGTTGTCGCCCGACTTCGACCTGAGCCTCGCCATGGCGATCCTCTCCGGCCCGCTCTATTTCCAATTCCTGATCACCCAGGAACCCCTGACCCATGAGTACGTCGACCGTGTCGTCCACGCCCTCTTCGCCGGCATGGGCAAGCCGTCATGAAGCAAGCCGGCGAAGGGTGATGGTGATGGCCGGCCACGCGTCGTACCCCTCGGGGCCCGAACGACCTTTCTGCGCAGACCTGTCTATCCGGGAGAGTCATGACAAGCAGGTTCACTGAGCTGACCGTTGACTGCCGTGACCCGGAGCGGCTCGCCGCATTCTGGTGCGCGGTCCTTGACTTCAAGGTGATCGACCGGCGCGAAGGCAAGGTCGAGATCGCTTCCTGGGTGCCGACCGTCGAGGGCATACGGGCCCGCCAGATGCCGCCCACCCTGCAGTTCATCCACGTGCCCGAGGGCAGGGCCGTCAAGAACCGGCTGCACCTCGACATCAGCCCGGTCGACGGCAGCACCGAGGACGAGGTGGTCAGATTGCTCGGCCTCGGCGCCACCAAGGTCGACGTGGGCCAGGGGCCGGACCGGAACTGGGTGGTCATGGCGGATATCGAAGGCAATGAGTTCTGCGTCGTGCGCAGCCTGGCGCCGCAGCGAAGCTAGCCCTACGGGTCAGGGGCTCTGCTGTTCTCTGTTCTCCGGTCGGGGGCAGACGGAGGGCTCCGGTGAGTGCTTCGATGGCCACCGTGTGTGCAATGGCGCAGGGTGGCACCGCCTGGCACCAACTGGCGCAGGTAGCGCCATCCGCACCATTCCTTTCTCTCTGGAAGTTCCTGAGGATTGGTTGCGCCACGTTTTTCCCAGTCAATCTGTGCGCATCTACGCCGCTCACGGGCGCCCTTCGCGCTTCAGTTCCCGGAAAGGCGCCATGCGCGCTTGCGAGTGGCGCCAATGTGGTGCCATGATGACGTCATGGACCTCACCCCGTATGTCGACACCCTCCGCCGTGAACTCGCGGTGGCCGCCGAAGCCGGCGGCGACGAAGCCCGTGAGCTGGCCGACAGGCTCACCGCGCCCTTGGAGTCGGCGACCCGGCTGACCCTGCTCAACGTGCTCTCCGCCGCGATGGGCGAGATCACCCGTGACCTCGCTCCCGGCTCGGTCGACGTACGGCTGCGCGGGCTCGACCCCGACTTCGTGGTGACGCTGCCGCCGGCCGGCGGCGCCCCCGCGGAGCCGGTCACGCCCGTCGAGTCGCTCAGGACCACGTCCGCGCCCGACGGCGACGAGGGTGGCACCGCCCGTGTCAACCTGCGCCTGCCGGCCCACCTCAAGGCCCGCGCCGAGGAGGCCGCGGCCGGCGAGGGGCTGTCGGTCAACGCATGGCTGGTGCGCGCCGTTTCGGCCGCGGTCGACGGCGGTAACCGGCCGCGTACGACGGAGAAGACCCGGACCATCGGGCAGGGCTACACGGGCTGGGTGCGCTAGCCAGAGGCCCGCCCGCGCCACGTCACGCACATCACGTCACACGCACCGCCACGCCCACCAGCGTCACCCACCACACCACGTCCCACCAGCGGGGACGCCACGCATACCCAAGAGGACGGGACAGCTATGCCTTCTTTCAGTACTCCCGAACCGATTTCGGTCACCGCCCACGTGGGCGCCGGTTCCATCCACTTCGCCGCGGATGACCGCCCCGACACTGTCGTCGAGGTGCAGCCCCGCGACCCGAAGCGCGACAAGGACGTGCGGGCCGCCGAGCAGACCGAGGTCACTTACGCCGGCGGCGTCCTGACCGTCAGGACGAAGGAGCGTCGCATGATCGGGCCCTCCGGCGTCGTTGACGTGACGGTCGGACTGCCCACGGGCTCGCGCATCGAGGCGACCGGCTCCTGGACCCAGGTGCTCGGTGAGGGACGGCTCGGCGAGGTCCGTGTGAAGACCTCGGGCGGTGACGTCCGCCTCGACGCGACCGGGCCGCTCCAACTCACCGCCTCCCACGGCTCGATCACCGTGGATCGGGTCCAGGGCGCGGCCGAGATCACCAGCAGCTTCGGCGGCATGCGTGTCGGCACCGTCGACGGGCCCGCCGTCCTGAAGAACTCGCACGGCACCACGACCGTCGGCGTCGCCACCGGTGACCTGCGGGTGAGTGGTGCCAACGGCGACATCGACATCGCGCGCGCCGAGGGTTCGGTCGTCGCCACCACGGCCAACGGCACCCTGCGCGTCGCCGAGGTCAGCCGCGGATCCGTCCGGCTGGAGACCTCCTACGGCGCCATCGACCTGGGCGTACGCGAAGGCACCGCCGCCTGGCTCGACGTCAACTCCGGTCATGGACAGGTGCGCAGCACGCTCGCCGCGTCCGAGAGCCCGGGGGAGTCCGAGGACACGGTCGAGGTCCACGCCCGTACGCGTTACGGGAACATCGACATCCACCGCGCCAGGGTCTGACCCCGGCCGCCCACTGGCCCACGCCCACTGGCCCACGCCCACTGGCCCACGCGCGCTCGCCCACCCGCACTGGCCCGCACCCGCTCGCTCACGCCCAGCCCCGCAAGCCTTCGAAAGGGAGGGCTTCATGCCTTCGTCTGTCATGCCCATGCCCGGATACGTCCAGGGCCAGGAACCGCCCGAAGCCGTATCCGCCGTCGGTCTGCGCAAGTCCTACGGCGACAAGCTCGTCCTCGACGGGATCGACCTGCGCATCCCGGCCGGCACCGTCTTCGCATTGCTCGGCCCGAACGGCGCCGGCAAGACCACCGTCGTCCAGATCCTCTCCACGCTCATCTCCGCCGGCCCCGGCTCCGGTGCCATCCGGGTCAACGGCCACGATCTGGCCGCCGCCCCGCAGGCCGTGCGCGCCGCGATCGGTGTCACCGGGCAGTTCTCCGCCGTCGACGGTCTGATCACCGGCGAGGAGAACATGCTCCTCATGGCGGACCTGCACCACCTCCCGCGCCGGGAGGGACGGCGGACCGCCGCCGAACTCCTGGAGCGCTTCGACCTGGTGGAGGCGGCGAAGAAGCCCGCCGCCACCTACTCGGGCGGTATGAAGCGCCGTCTCGACATCGCCATGACGCTGGTCGGCGATCCGCGGATCATCTTCCTCGACGAGCCGACCACCGGTCTCGACCCGCGCAGCCGGCACGCCATGTGGGGGCTCATTCGCGAACTGGTCTCCGGCGGCGTCACCGTCTTCCTCACCACCCAGTACCTGGACGAGGCCGACGAACTCGCCGACCGCATCGCCGTGCTCAACGGCGGGAAGATCGCCGCGCAGGGCACCGCCGACGAGCTCAAGCGGCTCATCCCCGGCGGACACATCCGGCTCCGCTTCACCGACCCGGCCGCCTACCGGTCCGCCGCGGTCGCCCTGCGCGAGGCCACGCGGGACGACGAGTCACTGTCGCTGCAGATCCCCAGCGACGGCGGCCAGCGCGCACTGCGCTCCCTCCTCGACCAGCTGGACTCGCTGGGTGTCGAGGCCGACGAACTGAGCGTCCACACCCCCGATCTCGACGACGTGTTCTTCGCCCTCACCGGCTCCAGCGTGCCCGCCCAGAACAACCAGCCGAAGGAGGCTGTCCGATGAGCGCCCTCTCCCTCGCCGTACGCGACTCGCACACGATGCTGCGCCGCAATCTGCTGCACGCGCGCCGCTATCCGTCGCTGACCCTGAACCTGCTGCTCACCCCGGTCATGCTCCTGCTGCTCTTCGTCTACCTCTTCGGCGATGTGATGAGCGCGGGCATCGGCGGCGGCGGTGCGGACCGCTCCGCGTACATCGCGTACATCGTCCCGGGCATCCTGCTGATGACCATCGGCGGCACCGTGGTCGGGACCGCGGTGTCCGTCTCCAACGACATGACCGAGGGCATCATCGCCCGCTTCCGCACCATGGCGATCCACCGCGGTTCGGTGCTCGTCGGCCATGTCGTCGGCAGCGTGCTGCAGGCGGTCATGAGCGTGGCCCTGGTGGGCGCCGTCGCCGTGGCCATCGGCTTCCGGTCCAGGGACGCCGGCGTCCTGGAGTGGCTGGCGGCCTTCGGGCTGCTCGTGCTCTTCGCCATGGCCCTCACCTGGGTCGCCGTCGGCATGGGCCTGATCAGCCCGAACGCCGAGGCCGCCAGCAACAACGCGATGCCGATGATCCTGCTGCCGCTGCTCTCCAGCGCCTTCGTCCCGGTCGACGCGATGCCGGGCTGGTTCCAGCCGGTCGCCCGGTACCAGCCGTTCACGCCGGCCATCGAGACGCTGCGGGCTCTGCTGCTCGGCGGCGACATCGGCAACAACGGGTGGCTCGCGGTCGGCTGGTGCCTGGCGCTCGCGGTACTCGGCTACTTCTGGTCCACCTCGAAGTTCAACCGCGACCCGAAGTGACCGCCACGGCCCCGGAGCGACCGCCGTGACGGCCCACTCCCCGGTGCTCTTCCACCCCCGGGACCGGCCGGGCGGCGGCCCTGAACGCAGCAGTCCGGCCGCTCACGCACCGACATCGCGGGCGCGGTAATCGGCCAGGGTCTCCCGGCGTACGAGCAGCCTGGCCCGGCCGTCCTCCACCGCCACCACGGGCGGACGGCCCACGAGGTTGTAGCCGGATGCCATCGACAGCTGGTAGGCCCCGGCGACCGGTACGGCGAGCAGGTCACCGGGCCGGATATCACCCGGCAGACCCACGTCGGCCGCGAGAATGTCGCCCGCCTCGCAGTGCCGGCCGACCACCGTGGCCGTGCGCGTCCCGGCGGTGGAGCGGCGCCCGATGAGCCTGGGTGCGTAGCGGACGCCGTACAGCGCGGGTCTGGGGTTGTCGCTCATGCCCCCGTCCACCGCGACGAACGTCCGCTCACCGGTCCGCTTCACCGAAAGCACCCGGTAGAGCGCCACACCCGCGGGGCCGACCACGGCGCGACCGGGCTCGATGAGGAGACGGGGCACGGGCAGCCGTGCGGCCGCGCAGCCCTCGCTCAGCTCGGCGCGCAGTCTGCGGGAGAGCGCGGGGATGTCCAGCGCGGCCTCTCCGGGCCGGTAGGCGATGCCGTGACCGCCGCCCATGTCCAGCTCGGGCAGGACGACCCCATGGGTGTCCCGCACCCGGGCCATCAGCCCCACCATGCGGCGCACGGCCACGAGGTACGGCTTGATATCGGTGAGCTGCGAACCGATATGGCAGTGCAGGCCGGTCAGTTGGAGCTGGGGCTGTCCGAGAACACGGGCGATCGCGTGGTGGGCCTGTCCGTCGGTGAGGGAGAGGCCGAACTTCTGGTCGTCCGTTCCGGTCCGGATCTTCACATGCCCGCCGGCGGACACCCCCGGCACGACCCGGACCATGACCTTCTGACGGCCCTCGTGACCCACCGCTGCCGCCAGCTGCGCGATCTCCGACGGATTGTCGATGACGATCCGCCCGACTCCGAGCCGTAGCGCGGCCGCGAGGTCATGAGGTGATTTGGCGTTGCCGTGCAGCACGATCCGGCCGGCCGGAAACCCGGCTGTCACAGCGAGTTCGAGCTCTCCGGCCGAGCAGACATCCAGTCCGAGCCCCTCCGCCGCTATCCAGCGCACCATCGCGCGGGAGAGGAAAGCCTTCGCGGCGTAGAGGATGCCGGCCTGCGGAAAGGCAGCCCGGTAGGCCCGGCAGCGCGCATGGACCTCGCCCCTGTCCAGGACGTACGTGGGTGTGCCGAACCGTTCGGCCATCTCGGCCAGATCGACGCCACCGACCGCGAGACCACCGTGCGGCAGCCGGGTCGTGGAGCCTGGCCAGACCGACAGATCGGCGTCGGCCGCAGACGTGGGCGAGGACGCGAGGGTGGTCGTCACGAGGCCAGCTTCCTTCCGCTCGGGGTGGGCATAGGTCCGGGCCCGCGGAGCTCCGCGACCGTACGGGCCGGGGCGTCGGCCCGTACCGGCGGAGCGGTCAGCATCGGATCGAGCGTCATCCGTGTCACGCCGAGCGGTTCGGCCATCGCACGCAGTGCGGGCTCGGAGAGCACGATCCACGCCTGGCCCTCGCCCAGCACTGCGGTGACCATCGCCGCCTCGGTGAAGGCAACGGTGGTACGTACGCCCAGCGGGGTACGGAAGAGACGGAGCGCGGCGCGCGCGGGCCCCGGCAGGACCGGTACGTACAACGGCCCGGCCGGGACCTGTTCCTCGGGTTCAGGATCGTCGTCGTAGGAGCGCAGGCACATGGGAACCTCCCGGAGAAACCACGAGGAGCGGGTGGCATCCCGGGTGCGGGGAGGCAGCCCGGGACGTGACACCGAAGCTATGCCCCGCCCGCGCACCGGTCGCCGTCTCATGATGTGCCCCTGACGCCGGACGGCCGAGTCGTAACGGATCGCTGACGGCCTGCGTGCCGGGCCACCGGGAGCCGGTGGCAGAGCCGATGCCCGGGCTTGCCTTGAGTCACGTCAGGGACTTTTTTTGGAGACTTCTTGTCGAGAGCTGATTACCACGTATCCCTGCTGCGTGAGACGCCTGCGGGGTTGGGCAGTTGATGCTCGGGCGGAATGCGACGGCTTCGGCGAGCCCCGCACTCGTCATGCGTAGGTCTGGGCTCGCCCCGAAAGCCTGGCCGGTCAGTCAGGTCCGGTTCATGACCACGTGAGGGTCGCCGCACTCCAAGTGAGGGTGGCGGCACCGCCGTTGAGGAGTGTGTCTGCGAAGGCGGTGACCTGCCGGGTGACGTCCGTGAAGCCTCCGGGGTAGCTCGTTGCGGCGGTGCCTTGCCGACGGCGCCAGGCGGTGTAGGAGGTCTGGCGGCGCTCGCCGAGGTCGGTGATGGTGGTGCTGAGGGGTTTGAGAGTGATGCCGCGGTGTGTGGCGGTGGCGGTCAGCGCTGTGGTGAGTTCTTGTCCGTCCAGGTCGTTGAGGGTGAGCAGGCGGTAGAGGTCGCCGTAGTCGCGGTCGCGGGTGTTGAGGTCGCCGAGTGAGATGGCGGTGGAGAGTTTTTCGGCGATGACGGTGGCGAGTGGTAGCCGAGGATCTGGAAGCTGTCCGTCGTGAGTTGCTGCGGATACTCGATGATCCGGGGGCCGGGGGTGACGGGGTCGCCGAAGCTGATGTCCAGTTGGAGCTTGAGTCGTGCTCGGGGGATGGAGGCGGCCATCGACAGGCGTAGACCGTGGTACTCGTCCTCCTCACGGATGGGGACGGTCACGGGTGGGATTGACCATCAGGCGAGCACCGCCTCTACGGCGGGGCGGACGACGGAGAGGGCGTCCAACTCGCTTGCGATGTGCTGGAGTTCGCTAATCCCGCCGCGCCCGCTTCGACGCAGGTAGCGGCCGAGCGCGGACAGGGCGAGGGTTTCGCCGAGGCGGCTGCGGTGGCGCATTGCGTCGACGACGCTGCGAGCTGGGCTGTACATGGGGATGGTTTCTCCCGGGGCTGCTTCGAACCGTTCGATACCGAGGTCGAAGGTCTTTGCGGCGTACTGCGCCACCACGGTCGGCGGGTAGGAAATCGTCGGGCGGCGTGTACCGCGCGGCACGGCGATGTGTACTGCTGCGGGGATGTCGTCGATCAGTTCATGCAGGGCCAGGGCGGATTCACCGCACACGACGGCGCGATGGGTCCGTGCGCACACGGCCAGCAAATCCGCGTGCGCCGTCTCCGGGGCGTCTGCCCGCCGGTACACCCCACGGGACAGCTCGTCTATCTCCCCCTCCGTGGCCAAGTGCGCCAGATCGCGAGGGGAGAGCAGGGCCTGTCGTGCCTGCGCTGTGGTGAATGTGGGGGAGAGGCCGGCCAGCCGCTGCTCTAAGCGCGGGTTTTTCCGCCAAGTAAGCAGGGAAGGCCCTGACAGCGCTACGAACGCGCTGGTCAGGGCCTACTTGCTCAGCACTCGATGATGTTCACCGCGAGCCCTCCCCGGGCCGTCTCCTTGTACTTGACCGACATGTCGGCGCCGGTGTCCTTCATCGTCTTGATGACCTTGTCCAGGGAGACCTTGTGGCTGCCGTCGCCGCGCATCGCCATCTTGGCCGCCGTGACCGCCTTGACCGCCGCCATGCCGTTCCGCTCGATGCACGGAATCTGGACCAGTCCGCCGACCGGGTCGCAGGTCAGGCCCAGGTTGTGCTCCATGCCGATCTCCGCCGCGTTCTCCACCTGCTCGGGAGAGCCGCCCAGGACCTCGGCCAGGGCGCCCGCCGCCATCGAGCAGGCGGAGCCGACCTCGCCCTGGCAGCCGACCTCGGCGCCCGAGATCGAGGCGTTCTCCTTGAAGAGCATGCCGATGGCGCCCGCCGAGAGCAGGAAGCGGACCACGCCCTCCTCGTCGGCGCCCGGGACGAAGTTGATGTAGTAGTGCAGGACGGCGGGGATGATGCCGGCCGCGCCGTTCGTGGGGGCGGTCACGACGCGGCCGCCCGCCGCGTTCTCCTCGTTCACGGCCATCGCGTAGAGCGTGATCCACTCCATGGCGCGGGCCAGCGGGTCGCCCTCGGCGCGCAGCTGGCGGGCCGAGTTGGCCGCCCGGCGGCGGACCTTGAGGCCGCCGGGGAGTATGCCCTCGCGCGACATCCCCCGGGCCACACAGGACTGCATGACGCCCCAGATGTCCAGCAGCCCCGCACGGATCTCCGCCTCCGTGCGCCATGCCTTCTCGTTCTCCAGCATCAGCGCGGAGATGGAGAGACCGGTCTCACGGGTCAGCCGCAGCAGCTCGTCGCCGGTACGGAAAGGGTGCTTCAGGACGGTGTCGTCCAGGACGATGCGGTCCTCGCCCACGGCGTCCTCGTCCACCACGAAGCCGCCGCCCACCGAGTAGTACGTCTTCTCCAGGAGCGGCGCGCCCTCGGTGTCGTACGCGAAGACCGTCATCCCGTTCGCGTGGTACGGCAGGGCCTTGCGCCGGTGCAGGATCAGGTCCGCGTCGTAGTCGAAGCCGATCTCGTGCGCGCCGAGGATGCTGATGCGGCCACTGGTGCGGATCTGCTCGATGCGCTCGTCGGCGTGCTCGACATCGACCGTGCGCGGGGACTCGCCCTCCAGGCCGAGGAGTACCGCCTTCGGGGTTCCGTGTCCGTGCCCCGTTGCGCCCAGCGAACCGAAGAGCTCGGCGCGGACCGAGCCGGTGTGGGCCAGCAGACCCTCGTTCTTCAGCCGCGCGGCGAACATCCGGGCGGCCCGCATCGGGCCCACCGTGTGGGAGCTGGACGGACCGATGCCGACCGAGAAGAGGTCGAAGACCGATATGGCCACAGGGAACTCCTTGGTGAGGTAGACGCCGTTGTCTGCCGGGGTGGTGCAGAGAAAGCGCGGTACAGCGGTGAGCAAGTGCGTACGTGGTGCGGGGCACCCCGCTCACCGACCAGTGTGCGGGGTGCCCCGTGGTTCGTACAAAACCGTACTGATCCGGACCGACCGGTCCTGCAACCGTACGGGTCCGGGCCTACTTCAGCCCGGGGTAGAGCGGGAACTTCCCGGCCAGCGCGGAGACCCGGGCGGCCAGCGCCTCCCGGTCGTAGGCAGGCTTCAGCGCGGACGCGATGATGTCCGCGACCTCGGAGAAGTCCTCGGCCTGGAAACCACGGGTGGCCAGGGCCGGAGTGCCGATCCGCAGCCCCGATGTGACCATCGGGGGGCGCGGGTCGTTCGGGACGGCGTTGCGGTTGACCGTGATGCCGATCTCGTGGAGACGGTCCTCGGCCTGCTGGCCGTCGAGCTCCGAGTTGCGCAGGTCCACCAGGACCAGA
Source organism: Streptomyces sp. NPDC059398 (assembly GCF_042751845.1). Classification (NCBI taxonomy): domain Bacteria; kingdom Bacillati; phylum Actinomycetota; class Actinomycetes; order Kitasatosporales; family Streptomycetaceae; genus Streptomyces; species Streptomyces sp. NPDC059398. The sequence goes on from NZ_JBHYWP010000003.1 coordinate 77,745, forward strand.
TGCACATCGGTGCCGCCGGAGAGGACCGAGACACCGTGCTCGGTGACATCGGCCTGCACCAGACGCTCGGCCAGGATGCGGGAGCCGTCCAGGGTGCGCTGCTGGCGCTCCTTGAAGTCGTCCGTCGCCGCCACCTTGAAGGCGACCGCCTTCGCCGCGATCACATGCTCCAGCGGGCCGCCCTGCTGACCGGGGAAGACCGCCGAGTTGATCTTCTTGGCGAGCTCGGCGGTGGAGAGGATCACACCACCGCGCGGGCCGCCCAGCGTCTTGTGCGTGGTCGTGGTGACGACATGCGCGTGCGGGACGGGCGACGGGTGCAGACCCGCGGCCACCAGGCCGGCGAAGTGCGCCATGTCGACCATCAGATACGCGCCGACCTCGTCGGCGATCTCGCGGAACGCGGCGAAGTCCAGCTGGCGCGGGTAGGCGGACCAGCCGGCCACGATCAGCTTCGGCTGGGTCTCCTTGGCGAGGCGGGCGACCTCGGCCATGTCGACCTGGCCGGTCTCCTCGTCGACGTGGTACGCGACCACGTTGTAGAGCTTGCCGGAGAAGTTGATCTTCATGCCGTGGGTCAGGTGACCGCCGTGCGCGAGGTTCAGGCCCATGATCGTGTCACCGGGCTTGAGCAGCGCGAACATCGCGGCCGCGTTCGCCTGGGCGCCCGAGTGCGGCTGGACGTTCGCGTGCTCGGCGCCGAAGAGCGCCTTCACACGGTCGATCGCGATCGTCTCGACCACGTCGACGTGCTCACAGCCGCCGTAGTAGCGGCGGCCCGGGTAGCCCTCGGCGTACTTGTTGGTGAGGACGGAGCCCTGGGCCTCCATGACCGCGACCGGAGCGAAGTTCTCCGAGGCGATCATTTCGAGGGTGGACTGCTGGCGGACCAGCTCGGCGTCGACAGCGGCGGCGACGTCCGGGTCGAGCTCGTGGAGGGAGGAATCAAGAAGTGACATCAATAGTCCCTAGGTCCCTAGTTGCCGGCGGAGAGAGCGGCGTACTCGTCGGCGGAGAGCAGGTCGTCCGGCTCGCCGGTGACGCGCACCTTGAACAGCCAGCCGCCCTCGTACGGGGCGGTGTTCACCAGCGACGGGTCGTCGACGACGTCCTGGTTGATCTCGGTGATCTCACCGGAGACCGGGGCGTACAGATCGCTGACCGACTTGGTCGACTCCAGCTCGCCGCAGGTCTCGCCCGCGGTGACCGTGGACCCGGCCTCAGGGAGCTGGGCGTAGACGACGTCACCGAGCGCGTTGGCCGCGAACTCCGTGATGCCGACCGTCGAGACGCCGTCCTCGGCGACCGACAGCCACTCGTGCTCCTTGCTGTAACGCAGCTGCTGGGGGTTGCTCATGACCTGATTCTCCTGGATGCGGGGGAGTGCTGGTGAACAGTGGTCTTACGGGCTGAGATGGTGTGGGTCACTTCTGGCGCTTGTAGAAGGGGAGGGCCACGACCTCGTACGGCTCATGGGTACCGCGGATGTCCACGCCCACACCGGACGTGCCGGGCTCCGCGTATGCCGCGTCGACGTACGCCATGGCGATCGGCCTGCCCAGCGTCGGGGACGGGGCGCCCGATGTGACCTCGCCGACGACCTGGCCGTCCGCGACGACCTGGTAGCCCGCGCGGGGGACCCGGCGGCCCTCGGCGATCAGGCCGACCAGCTTGCGCGGCGGGGCCGAAGCGGCGCGCTCGGCGGCGGCCTCCAGGGCGGTGCGCCCGACGAAGTCGCCCTCCTTCTCGAACTTGACGACCCGCCCGAGACCGGCGTCGAAGGGCGTCAGCGCGGTGGTCAGCTCATGGCCGTACAGCGGCATGCCGGCCTCCAGGCGCAGGGTGTCGCGGCAGGACAGACCACAGGGCACGAGACCGGCCGGGGTGCCCGCTTCGGTGAGGGCCTGCCAGAGCTTCTCGGCGTCGGCCGGGGCGGTGAACAGCTCGAAACCGTCCTCGCCCGTGTAGCCGGTCCTGGCGATGAGCGCAGGGATACCGGCGACGGTGCCGGGCAGACCGGCGTAGTACTTCAGCCCGTCCAGGTCGGCGTCGGTGAGCGACTTCAGGATGCCGGAGGATTCCGGGCCCTGTACGGCCAGCAGGGCGTAGGCGTCGCGGTCGTCCCGTACGACGGCGTCGAAACCGCCCGCGCGTGCGGTCAGCGCGTCCAGGACGGTCTGTGCGTTGCCCGCGTTGGCGACGACCATGTACTCCTGCTCGCCCAGCCGGTAGACGATCAGGTCGTCCAGGATCCCGCCGTCCTCCTGGCAGATCATGGTGTAGCGGGCGCGGCCGTTGCCGACGGTGGAGATGTTGCCGACCAGCGCGTGGTCGAGCAGCCGCACGGCCTCCGGGCCGCTGACGGTGATCTCGCCCATGTGGGAGAGGTCGAAGAGACCGGCACGGGTCCGTACGGCGATGTGCTCGTCGCGCTCACTGGCGTAGCGCAGCGGCATGTCCCAGCCCGCGAAGTCGGTCATGGTCGCGCCCAGCGAACGGTGCAGGGCGTCGAGTGCGGTGAGGCGGGGCGTGGGGCTCATATGCGGTACTCCCGGGGCATGACAGACGAGGACGATCCTCCCCATCTGTCATCGGAACCTGAGAGGTTCGCCGGCGCCTGTCGGGAGGGCGCGGCTTGCACCTTGGGTGGGACCGCGGGGCGGTCCGCTTTTCAGATCTGCCTCGTCCGCGCGGTACGGGGCCTGAGAGATTACAAGGGAGGGACTTGCTCCTTCGGCGCCCCGGCCAGTGACCGGGAACTCTCCCGCGCGGATTCGAACGGCCTGTATGGAGTTGGCGCGCACATCATCGCATGCCGGGCGATCGTTGCCCCACCGGTCTCGCATTACTCTTTCTTTACACTTCGCCGACGGGGGTATGCACAAGGACGCAGGCATGCGCAGGCGCAGGCGGCGTACGGGGTGGCCCGACAGGGGGAGCGGCCATGGTGGGACAGGAGCGGCGTGCGGATCCGGCGCCGGAGACGGTGCCCGGCGGGCCGGGGGCCGGGGCCGGGTGGCCGGCGGGATCCGGGCAGGAGGCGGCCGGGCGGACGGTGGGGCCGGGGCCCGCACGGACCGTGGCCGGGCCGGCCGTACGGAGTGGACGGGCGGGATCCGGGCGCGCGCCCGCGGTGCGGGACCTGCGCCGGCGGACCGGCCGCAGCCCGCACGCCCTGGTGTTCGCCGCGGGGGACGTGGTGGTCCTGTCCGGACTGCCGGGCAGCGGCAAGTCCACGCTGTTGCGCAGGGCCGCCGGGGCGTACGGAATCGACTCGCAGGACACCCGGGACCGCTGGGAGCGCCGGCTGCCGCGCCTGCTGCCGTACTGGAGCTACCGGCCGCTGGTGCGGGCCGCCCACTACGGCAGGCTGTGGCGGGCCCTGCGCTCGGGTGCCGGTGTCGTCGTGCACGACTGCGGTACGCACTTCTGGGTCCGTGCCCTGCTGGCCCGCACGGCGCGGCGGCGCGGCAGCGCCCTGCATCTGCTGCTGCTCGACGTGACGCCCGCGATGGCGCTGGCCGGCCAGGCCGAGCGCGGCCGGAAGGTCTCCGCGTACGCCTTCGCCCGGCACCGCGGGGCGGTCGCCGGGCTGGTCCGGGCGGCCGAGCGGGCGCGGCTGCCCGCCGGTTGCCGTTCGGCCGTGCTGCTCGACCGGGAGGCTGCGGCCGTGCTGCGCGCGATCCGCTTCGGGGCGGCGGATTGAAGGAGCTCAGCTGTCTGTCGTGGCGGGGGCCGTTAGGGTCGGTCGGCAGGTGAACGCGTGCACGGATGCACAGGTGAGAAGGGGATACCTCGGTGGACATGGCATGGCCGGGAAATGAGCTCGAAGAGGTCCTGACCGCATCGGTCGGGAACCCCGGCGCGGGCGGCCGGCTGATCGAGGTGCTGGGGCGCAGCAATCTCTGGGTTCCGCTGCCCAACGGCGGCGGGCAGGAGAGCAGTTCACTCGACCTGCCCACCGTCGAGATCGAGGGCGGGGCCTATGTGCCGGTCTTCAGCTCGGAGGCGCAGTTCCTCCAGTGCGTCGGCTCGCACTACTCCTTCGCGGTGGCCCCCGCCGTCGAGTTCGCCCGGGGGCTGCCGCCGCAGCTGGGTCTCGTGGTGAACCCGGGCGGTGCGATCGGCATGCCGCTGCCGCCGCCCGCGGTGGCCGAACTCTGCCGCAGCGGCCGGACCCCCCTCGACGGGCCCGCGACCGGCGGCCGGGTGCGGCTCTTCGAGCCGGACTGGCAGGAGGAGCCGGTCGACTTCCTCTCCGCCGCCGCGGGCGAGTTCGAGGAGTCGGGTGTGGTCCGCTCGGCCCGCCGGGCCCTCGCCTCCATCGAGGGCGGCGACCCGGTCCTCTTCGTCGGGGTCGAGTTCGCGACATGGGACGGCGCGGGCCGCAACGCCCCGATGGACGCGCTCGGCCGGGCGCTGCACCGGGTCGAGGTGAGCTGGCCGGTCAATCTCGTCCTCCTCGATGTGGCGCAGGACCCGGTCGCCGACTGGATGCTGGAGAAGGTCAGGCCGTTCTACGTCAGGGCCGGGGCGGAGGGGCCGGTGCTGTAGGGGCGGTACCGAGGGGCCGCTGCGGCGGGCCCGGTACCGCGGGACGGGAGGAGCGGACGGTCCGGTGCCGCGCAGGCGCACCGAACCCGCCGCAGCCTAAGCTGGTCGGATGCGTGGGACGCACGGGACGGCCGGCCCGCGGACTGGCCGGAATCGTGCGGCCGACCGGACGGGCGGACCAGCGGCCGGCCGGATGGCCGGAATCGCACGGGCGAACGGTGTGGACCGCGCCGGGCGGGCCGCGTCCCGGCGCATGGCACAAGCACGTCAACGGGTGGATCGAAGAGGGGCGGGACCCAGGGTGAGCGCGTCGGGCACGACGGCCGGGCAGGTCGAGCAGATGCTGCTCCAGGTGACCCCCGGGCGGTACGACGCCTATGAGGCACTGCTGCAGGCGCTCGCCGACAGCCAGGTCTGGATGCTGCTCTGGAACGGCCGGGCCGGGTCGCCGGACGCCCAGTACGGGAACATGGAGATCGAAGGCCTCGGTTACGCCCCGTGTGTGACATCGGCGCAGGAGCTGGCGGTCTCCGGCTGGAACCGTTCGCACGAGGTGGTCACCGGCCGTGACATCGCGCGCTCCCTCTACCCGGACCACTGGGGAATCTGGCTCAATCCGCATGCCCCCGGCGGCGGTGTCGGCATCCCCTGGACCGACCTGCGCCGTATCGCCACCGGTCTGGACCGGATGCCCGCCGGACCGCTGCGGCTCTCCGAACCGGCCATCGAGATCCCGCAGTTCTACGCGCTGCTCACCCAGAGCGCCCACCACACCCCGGCGATCCGCTCATTGAGCCGGGCCTGGGTGCAGCCCGCGCTCGGCACCCCGTATCTGGCCATCGGGCTCGATCTGTACGACACCAGCCAGCAGTCCGTGGATTCGGTGCGGGCGATGATGCAGCAGTCGATCGCCGCGGTTCCGGAGGGGCTGCCGGTGTCGACCGTGGCGCTCTCCGACGCGTACGACCCGGTCGGGATGTGGCTGCGGGCCAACTGCCGCCCCTTCTACGACCGTGAGGCCCACGCGGCCTCCTCTCCCGCGGCGGGATACGGATACCCGCCGGTAGGCTGAGTGTCCCAATTGGGCCGTCAACAGCGGTTGTTGGGTGCGATGTCCGAACTGGCCCATTGGTGAGGAAAGTTTCCGCTCAGCCGGTCCTGACGTCCGGATAACGGAAGTCCATTAACCGCATCACGGTTGCGCATACATTCACCTTCAGGTCTGGCGGGTGATCGCAACCGCAATGAAGACTCCCTGCATCGAGCATCGTCGTGCCCTTGTTGCGACGTGCCATGAACACATTCCGTCACTTCAGCACAGTGGCATCACCCGATGCGCTAGATGCACAGCAGCCGCCACCGCGGCAGGTACGGGCCGGCCACCGCCGGCCGGGAGGGGTCAAAGGCACTGTGACCGCACCGATCGAGACCACCGGGTCGACTGCCGAAGCGCAGCCGGAGGCAGTACTCACGGGGGCCACGCAGAGCCAGATCGAGGGCCGTTCGCTCGGCCGGATCGCCTGGACGCGTTTCAAGCGGGACAAGGTCGCCATGGCCGGCGGGGTCGTCGTGATCCTGCTGGTGCTGGTCGCCCTCCTCTCCAAGCCGATCCAGGCGATGTTCGGGCTCGACCCCAACGGCTTCCACCAGAATCTGGTGGACCCGGCTCTGCTGGGGCCCAAGGGCAGCTTCGGCGGCATCAGTTGGAGCCACCCGCTGGGTGTGGAGCCGCAGACCGGCCGGGACATCCTGGCGCGCATCATCGAGGGCTCCTGGGTCTCCCTGGTGGTCGCCGCCGGGTCGACGCTCCTCTCGGTGGTCATCGGTGTCGTGATGGGCGTGGTGGCCGGCTTCTACGGCGGCTGGGTGGACAGCGGCATCAGCCGTCTGATGGACACCTTCCTGGCGTTCCCGCTGCTGCTGTTCGCGATCTCCATCTCCGCATCGCTGCAGGGCAACGCGTTCGGCCTCAGCGGTCTGACGCTCCGTATCTGCGTGCTGATCTTCGTGATCGGATTCTTCAACTGGCCCTACATGGGCCGCATCGTCCGCGCGCAGACGCTCAGCCTGCGTGAACGGGAGTTCGTCGAGGCCGCCCGCTCGCTGGGGGCCCGCGGGCCCTTCATCCTCCTGCGCGAGCTGCTCCCGAACCTGGTCGCGCCGATCCTCGTCTACTCGACGCTGCTGATCCCCACCAACATCCTCTTCGAGGCGTCCCTGAGCTTCCTCGGCGTGGGCATCCAGCCGCCGCAGGCCTCCTGGGGCGGCATGTTGTCCACCGCGGTCGACCTCTACCAGGTCGACCCGATGTTCATGGTCATTCCCGGCCTGGCGATCTTCATCACCGTGCTGGCCTTCAATCTGCTGGGGGACGGGCTGCGTGACGCACTCGACCCCCGTGGCAAGTAATCGCGGCCGTGCCGCACACCGGACAACCGAGGGGGCTTTCCTCAGCATGAAGAGCAGGAAGACGGCAGCGGCGATAGCCGCGACGGTAGCGCTGGGGCTCGCTGCCACCGCTTGCGGGAGCAGTGACAGTGGCGGCGGGGGCAGCCATGGCAAGGCAGACGCAGCTCTGACCAGCATCGTCAACAAGACCAGCAAGAAGGGAGGGACGGTCACCTACGAGCACTCAAGTGCCGCCGACTCCCTGGACCCCGGCAACACGTACTACGGCTGGGTGCAGAACTTCTCCCGCCTCTACGCGCGTGCGCTGGTGACCTTCAACCCGGCTCCGGGCAAGGACGGGCTCAAGATCGTGCCCGACCTGGCGACCAGCCTGGGCAAGGCGTCCCCGGACGCCAAGACCTGGACGTACCACCTCCGCAAGGGCGTGAAGTTCCAGGACGGCACCGTGATCACCTCGAAGGACGTCAAGTACGCCATCGAGCGGACCTTCGCCCGTGAGGCGCTGTCCAACGGGCCCACGTACTTCAGCACGTACCTCAAGGACGGCGACAAGTACAAGGGTCCCTACAAGGACAAGTCGGCCGACGGTCTCAAGTCCATCGAGACGCCGGACGACTCCACGATCGTCTTCCACCTGAGCAAGCCGTTCGCGGACATGGACTACCTCGCGTCCTTCTCGCAGACCGCTCCGGTGCCGCAGAAGGCCGACAAGGGCGCCTCGTACGTCCAGCACATCGTGTCGTCGGGCCCGTACAAGTTCGCCTCGTACAGCGAGAGCCGCGGCGCGACGCTGGTCCGCAACCCGCAGTGGGACCCGAAGACCGACCCGGTCCGCAAGGCGCTGCCGGACAAGATCAACCTGAATTTCAACGTCCAGCCGACGACCGTCGACGAGCACCTGCTCAACGACACCAGCACCGCTGACATCGCCGGTACCGGTCTGCAGTCCAAGACTCAGCCGAAGGTCATCACCAAGGCCACCGAGAAGGCGAAGACGGACGACCCGTACGCCGGCGCGCTGCAGTACCTCGCGCTGAACGTGCATGTGAAGCCGTTCAACAACGCCGACTGCCGCAAGGCCGTGCAGTACGTCGCCGACAAGGCAGACATGGTCGACGCGATCGGCGGCGAGGTCCGGGGCGACCCGGCGACGACCGTCATCCCGCCGGGTGTCTCGGGCTACAAGAAGTTCGACCTGTACCCGACCCCGGGCAACAAGGGCGACGTGACCAAGGCCAAGCAGTACCTGGCCAAGTGCGGTAAGCCCAAGGGCTTCAAGACGACGCTGACCGCGCGCTCCGACCGTCCCGACGAGGTCACCAGCGCCACCCAGCTCCAGCAGAGCCTGAAGAAGATCGGCATCATCGCCGACATCAAGACGTTCCCGTCGGACAAGTACTTCACCGACTTCGCGGGCGTCCCGGACTGGGTCCACAAGAACAACGCCGGAATGATGATGATGGCGTGGGGCGCCGACTGGCCGGCCGGCTTCGGCTACATCGACCAGATCGTCGACGGCAAGGCCATCAAGCCGTCCGGTGGCACCAACCTGATGGAGCTCGACGACCCGAAGATCAACGCGGAGATCGTCAAGGGCATCGGGACGCTGGACAACGCGAAGCGCAACGCCACCTGGGGCCAGGTCGACCAGATGGTGATGGAGAACGCCTCGCTCGTCCCGCTCTTCTACCGCAAGAACCTGCTCTACCGCCCGGACTCGGCGGCGAACGTAACGGTCAGTCAGGCGTACCTCGGCATGTACGACTACGTGCTGATGACCTCGACCAAGTAACAACACCTGTTCATCGACAGCACCCCCCTGAAAGGCAGGTGAAGGCGCCGGGACGGACGGGCCTACCCCGTCCGTCCGTCCCGGCGCCGCACGGCTGTGGCTGCGTACATCATCCGACGCGTATTCGCCGCGGTGTTGCTGCTGCTGGTGGTCAGCGCAGTCACCTTCGCGATCTTCTTCCTCGTTCCCCGCCTCGGCGGGCAGACGACCGACTCCATGGCCGCCCAGTACGTGGGCAAGAGCCCCGACCCGGCGACGATCGCCGCGGTCAAGAAGAACCTGGGGCTGGACCAGCCCCTCTACGAGCAGTACTGGCACTTCATCAAGGGCATCGTCGTCGGCGCGAACTACCACTTCGGGCCCGACCCCGCGGTGTGCCACGCGCCGTGCTTCGGCTACTCCTTCAAGACCCACTCGGCGGTCTGGCCCGAGATCCAGCAGCGTGTCCCCGTGACGCTGTCGCTCGCGGTCGGCGCGGCGGTCATCTGGGTCGTCAGCGGTGTCGCGACCGGTGTGGTCTCCGCCCTCAAGCGGGGCTCGCTCATCGACCGACTCGCGATGGGCGTGGCCCTGGCCGGCGTCTCGCTGCCGATGTTCTTCACCGGTCTGGTCTCGCTCGCCCTGTTCAGCTTCCACTGGACGATCTGGAATGTGCACTTCGTGCCCTTCACGGACAATCCGGCGGAGTGGGCCTGGAACCTGATCCTCCCCTGGTGCACCCTCGCCTTCCTGTACTCGGCGCTCTACGCCCGGCTCACCCGGGCCGGGATGCTGGAGACCATGGGCGAGGACTACATCAGAACCGCGCGGGCCAAGGGCCTGCGCGAGCGGAACGTGGTCGTCAAGCACGGCCTGCGCGCCGCGCTCACCCCGCTCATCACCATCTTCGGCATGGACTTCGCGCTGCTCATCGGCGGCGCGGTCATCACCGAGACGGTCTTCGACTTCCAGGGGATGGGGGCCTACGCCATCCAGGGAGTGACCCGCAGCGACCTCCCGGTCGTCATGGGTGTGACGCTGGTGGCCGCTTTCTTCATCGTTGTCTGCAACCTGCTGGTGGACCTTGTGTACGCCGCGATCGACCCCCGGGTGAGGCTCTCATGAGCGACGTGCACAAGAAGGGTTCCGGCGAGCCCGCCAAGAGCGGCAAGGACGACGCCCCGTCCCAGGACGCGAAGAGCTTCCTCTCGGTCCGGGACCTGCGGATCCACTTCGACACCGACGACGGCCTGGTGAAGTCCGTGGACGGTGTCAGCTTCGACCTGAAGGCCGGTCAGACGCTCGGTATCGTCGGTGAGTCAGGCTCCGGCAAGTCCGTGACCTCGCTGGGGATCATGGGGCTGCACAGCTCGGAGCGGGCCCGGATCTCCGGTGAGATCTGGCTCGACGGCGAGGAGCTGATCGGCGCGGGGCCCGAGCGGGTCCGCGAACTCCGCGGTCAGAAGATGTCCATGATCTTCCAGGACCCGCTGTCGGCGCTGCACCCGTACTACAGCATCGGCGCGCAGATCGTGGAGGCGTACCGCGTCCACCACAAGGTCGACAAGAAGACCGCGCGTACCCGTGCGGTCGAGATGCTCGACCGGGTCGGCATCCCCGAGCCGCAGCGCCGTTTCGAGGACTACCCGCACCAGTTCTCCGGCGGTATGCGCCAGCGCGCGATGATCGCGATGTCCCTGGTCAACAACCCCGAACTGCTCATCGCCGACGAGCCGACGACCGCCCTCGACGTCACCGTCCAGGCGCAGATCCTCGATCTCATCCGGGATCTGCAGAAGGAGTTCGGCTCGGCGGTCGTCATCATCACCCACGACCTCGGCGTCGTCGCCGAGATCGCGGACGAGCTCCTGGTGATGTACGCGGGCCGTTGCATCGAGCGCGGCACGGCCGAGAAGGTCTTCTACGAGCCCCAGCACCCCTACACCTGGGGGCTGCTGGGCTCCATGCCGCGCATCGACCGTGAGCAGACCGAACGTCTGGTGCCCGTCAAGGGCTCCCCGCCCAGCCTGATCAACGTGCCGTCCGGCTGCGCCTTCCACCCGCGCTGCCCCTACGCCGACGTGCCCAAGGACAACATCACCCGCATCGAGCGCCCTGAGCTGCGGGAGAGCACGGACGGGCACTTCTCCGCGTGCCATATGACGAAGGCCCAGCGGGAAAAGATCTGGACCGAAGAGATTGCGCCGAAGCTGTGACTGATCAGAAGAAGAAGGCTCCGCAGGCTCCCGAGGCTCCGAAGGTTCCGCAGCAGACGTCCAAGGACTCCGCCGCCGCGCCCGCCAAGGACGCCGGGGCGGAGCCGCTGCTCAAGGTCACCGACCTGGTCAAGCACTTCCCGATCACCAAGGGCGTGCTCAAGCGCAAGGTGGGCGCGGTCCAGGCCGTGGACGGGCTGTCGTTCGACGTGTTCCCGGGGGAGACCCTGGGTGTCGTCGGCGAGTCGGGCTGCGGCAAGTCGACCATGGGCCGGCTGATCACCCGGCTGCTCGAACCGACCGGCGGAAAGGTCGAGTTCGAGGGCAAGGACATCACGCATCTGTCCGCGGGGCAGATGCGGCCGATGCGCCGCGACGTCCAGATGATCTTCCAGGACCCGTACGGCTCACTGAACCCCCGGCACACCATCGGCGGGATCGTCGGAACCCCCTTCAGGCTCCAGGGCGTCGAGCCCGAGGGCGGCGTGAAGAAGGAGGTCCAGGGGCTGCTGGAGCTGGTGGGACTCAGCCCCGAGCACTACAACCGGTACCCGCACGAGTTCTCCGGCGGCCAGCGCCAGCGCATCGGCATCGCCCGCGCGCTCGCACTGCGGCCCAAGCTCGTCGTCGCCGACGAGCCGGTCTCGGCGCTCGACGTGTCGATCCAGGCGCAGGTGGTGAACCTGCTGGACGACCTCCAGAGCGAGCTCGGTCTGACCTACGTGATCATCGCGCACGACCTGTCGGTCATCCGCCATGTCTCGGACCGGATCGCGGTGATGTACCTCGGGAAGATCGTCGAACTGGCGGACCGCAAGTCGCTGTACGAGTCGCCGATGCACCCGTACACCAAGGCGCTGCTCTCGGCGGTGCCGGTGCCCGACCCGCGGCGCAAGGGGACCAGGAGCGACCGGATCCGGCTGGAGGGCGACGTCCCCTCGCCGATCTCGCCGCCGGCCGGCTGCCGGTTCCACACCCGGTGCTGGAAGGCGACGGAGATCTGCGGAACACAGGAACCGCCGCTGCTGACGCTGGGGACCGGACACCAGGTGGCCTGCCACCACCCGGAGAACGCGCCCGACCAGGCGCCGGGCGAGGAACGGCTGCCGCAGGCGAGGGAGGCCGCCGAACTGGTCTCGGTCGCGAAGCCGGAGCCGGCCGCTGACGCGGTCGCGAAGCCCGAGCCGGCCGGTGACGCGGTCGCGAAGGACACGGAGACGGAGCCCGGGGCCAAGGCCGAGCCCAAGGCCGGGACCGAGGCCGCCACCGGCACCGAGTCCGGGACCGACGCAGGGGCGGAGCCGGAGGCCAAGACCGGCACCGGCACCGGCGCAGAGGCCGGGCCGGACGCCGCCGCGGAGTCCGGCGAGAAGTAGGCGCCGCGCGGTTGTCGCGCCGGGCACGCCCATGACAAGTTGGTAAAGTCATGTACATGCCTAAACGGGAGAGTGCAGAGTCAGCGTGTCCGTAACAACGGCGCACGCACGAAGGGCAGACTCTTGGCGCTCTCCCGTTCGGCACGTCTGGCCGCCCTCGCCACCGCGACGGCCGCCCTCTGTGTCATCGCTGCCGCTCCGGCACCCTCACCCGGTTCGGCCGGCATCGGTGACCCCTACTTCCCGCAGCTGGGCAACGGCGGCTTCGACGCCCTGCACTACGGCCTCGACATCGCGTACAACCCGGACTCCGGCCGGCTCGACGGCCGTACGACGGTCACCGCGCGGGCTACGCAGAACCTTTCCTCCTTCGACCTGGACCTCCAGAAACTGACGGTCGCATCGGTCGAGGTGAACGGCGCGCACGCACGCTTCACCCGCTCCGGGGACGAGATACGCATCACCCCGGCAGGCCCGCTGCGCAAGGGCCGCACCTTCACCGTACGGGTCGTCTACGGCGGTGTTCCGCAGGCGCTCAGCGGCCCGATCGTCTTCGGCTCCGACTACGGCTGGATGAAGACCAAGGACGGCGTCTTCGTCGCCTGCGAGCCCAACGCGGCCTCCACCTGGTTCCCTTCGAGCGACCACCCCTCCGACAAGGCCGCCTTCGACATCACCATCAAGGCGCCCAAGGGGCTGACCGGGGTCTCCAACGGGCGGCTGCTCTCCACCCGTACCCAGGGCGCGTCCACCGTCTCGCACTGGCGCGAGTCCCGGCAGATGGCCACCTATCTCGCCACCGCCTCGATCGGCAGGTTCGACGTCAGGACCGGCCGTACACCCGCCGGAACACCGATCTACGTGGCCATCGACCCGGTGCTCGCCCACAGCAACGCCGTTGATGTGTACGCCGTGACGGCCGAGGCCACCGACTACTGGTCGAAGGTCTTCGGGCCGTATCCGTTCGAGGAGACCGGCGCGGTCGTCGACGACATGCCGCAGGCGGGCTTCTCGCTGGAGACCCAGTCCAAGCCGAGCTACTCCGCCGTACGCAACGAGTCGACGATCGTGCACGAGCTGGCCCACCAGTGGTTCGGCGACTCCGTCTCGGTGAAGCAGTGGAAGGACATCTGGCTCAACGAGGGCTTCGCCACGTACGCCCAGTGGCTCTGGGACGAACACCAGGGCAAGCGCTCGGCGCACGACGCCTTCCTCGCCGAGTACGACGCGACCCCCGCGAACTCCGGCTTCTGGCACTCGGAGGTCGCCGATCCACAGCGCGACACGATGTTCGGATCGGCCGTCTACGACCGGGGGGCCATGACGCTCCAGGCGCTGCGCGAACGGATCGGGGACAGGGCGTTCTTCCGGCTGCTGCCCGCCTGGACGAAGGCGCACCGGTACGGCAACGCCGACACCGGGCAGTTCACCGCGCTCGCCGAGAAGATCTCCGGGCAGCGGCTCGGCGCCTTCTTCGACGCGTGGCTGCGCACTCCTGCCAAACCGGAGCTGTAGGGCGGAGCGTTGCACGGCGGCGGTGCGGCGGGGGTAGAACTGTCGGGTGCTCCATGACCTGTTCAACACCTCCGTCCAGCACGTGCTGGACCTCATCGGGATCTTCGTCTTCGCGATCTCCGGTGCGCTGCTCGCTGTCCGGAAGAACTTCGACGTCTTCGGGATCGCGGTGTTCGCCGAGGTCACGGCGTTGGGTGGCGGGCTGTTCCGGGACATCGTGATCGGGGCGGTGCCGCCCGCCGCCTTCACCGATCTCGGCTACTTCGTGACCCCGCTGATCGCCGCCGGCCTGGTCTTCTTCCTTCACCCCGAGGTCGAACGGATCCAGGCCGGAGTGAACGTCTTCGACGCGGCCGGGCTCGGTCTCTTCTGTGTGACCGGCACCACCAAGGCGTACGACTACGGGCTCGGTCTCACTGCCTCCGCCGTGATGGGTCTCGCCACCGCGGTGGGCGGCGGTGTGCTCCGCGATGTCCTGGCCAACGAGACGCCCTCGCTGGTGCGCTGGGACCGCGATCTGTACGCCGTACCGGCCGTGGTGGGGGCGACGATGGTGGCGCTCTTCATCCAGTTCGACGTGCTGACCACCACCACGGGCTGTATCGCGGCGCTCACCTGCTTCACGGTGCGGCTGCTCGCGCTGCGCTTCCACTGGCGGGCCTCACGGGCCTGGAACAGACGTTCGGCGGCCGTCTCTACCGACGAGTAACCTTGCGGTGTACGGTGCTGCTCATGGCACAGGTATCCATCGGGAACAGTGAGTTCGACCGCGACACCGCAGTCACCCGTCGTGAAGAAGGCGTCTACGAGGCGGAGCTCTCCGCGGGCTGGACCATCATCCAGGCGGTCAACGGCGGCTATCTGCTGGCCCTGATCGGCCGCGCGCTGGGCGACGCGCTCCCGCACCCCGACCCGTTCTCGGTCTCCGCGCACTATGTGACCGCCTCCCGTCCGGGCCCCGCGGTGATCAGGGTCAAGACCGTCCGCAGCGGCCGCACGCTCTCCACGGGGCAGGCGTCGCTCTTCCAGTACGCGGAGGACGGCACCGAGGTCGAACGGATCCGGGTGCTCGCCTCGTACGGCGACCTGGACGCGCTCTCCGACGAGGTACGCACCACGGCGAAGCCGCCGTCCATCCCGCCCATCGAGCAGTGCCTGGGCTCCGAAGACGGTCCGGCGCCCATTCCCGGCTCATCCGCGATCACGGACCGCCTGAGGGTGAAGCTGGACCCGGCCACCTGCGGCTGGGCGGTGGGCGCGCCGTCCGGCAAGGGGGAGATGCGTGCGTGGTTCGGCCTCGCCGACGGGCGCGACGCGGATCCGCTCTCGCTGCTGCTGACGGTGGACGCGCTGCCGCCGACCGCCTTCGAGCTCGGCCTCAAGGGCTGGGTGCCCACGGTCGAACTGACGACCCACATCCGGTGCCGCCCCGCGCCGGGCCCGCTCCGGGTGTCGATCGTCACGCGCAACCTCGCCGGGGGCTTCCTGGAGGAGGACGCCGAGGTCTGGGACAGCGCGGACCGGCTGGTCGCCCAGTCCCGGCAGCTGGCGCTGGCGCCGCGGGGGTAGCGGGACGGCGGGGACGGGGGCGGGATGGTGGCCGCGGCTCGGCCGGTCCGGTTCCTCGGCTCCCGCCCCTCCCGGCTCCCGGTTCCTCGGCTCCTGCCCCACTCGGCCCCGTCCCCGCGGTCGGGGCAGTGCCTCGGTCGGGCCAGTGCCTCAGTCGAGCCAGTGCTGCCGCCCCAGGCTGACCAGCCGCATCTGACGCCGGGCCATGTCCCGGGCCCGCTCCGACGCCTCGGGCCCCTCCTCCGCCGCCTCCAGCAGGACCGAAGCGGTCATCACCATGTGATCCACATAGACGGCCGCCAGCATCAGCAGGTCGTCGTCGCTCCACAGCGCGGACCGCGGTTCGTCCGCGAACGCCGCCGCCACCTCCCGTGTGAACAGCCGCAGTTGCGCCGCTATCGCCGCGCGCACCGGCTGGACGCCGCCATGCCGTTCGCGGGCGATGAACCGGACGTGCGCCGGATGCGTGCGGACCAGCGCGGCGATCAGGCCGACCGTAGTGTCGATACGCGCCTCGCTGTCGCCGGTCTCCGCGAGTGTCGCGGCGATCAGCCCGTGCAGTGAGCCCAGGGCCTCCTCGACGAGCGCGACCCCGAGGTCGGCGGTGTCCCGGAAGTGCCGGTAGAAGGCGGTCGGCGCGACACCCACCGCGCGGGTCACCTCACGCAGCCCGAGGCTGGACAGGCTCTGCTCCTCCAGCAGGCCCAGCGCCGCGTCCAGGAGGGCCTGGCGGGTCTTCTGCTTCTGGACCTGGCGGAGGCCCACGGTGTGACTCATGCCATTCAGTAAACAACCGTTCTCCGCCGAAGGGAAGCGTAGACTCAGTAGTCAGTGAACAGTCGTACTCACAATTGTTCACTCAACCGAGCCGTGCGTGCGCCGGACAGGGCGCACCGAAAGGACAGTGATGATTGCCCTCGTCGCGCTTCTCCTCGTCTTCGGAGTCGTGCTGGGTGCCGTGGCCCACTTCCCGCTCTCCGTGTCCCTGGTCGCCGCGGCCGTCATCGGCGCCTGGCTGGCCGTGTTCGCCGTGCGCGAGCGTCTCGGCCGCCGGCGCTTCACCGGGCGCCTCGGCAAGTAAGCGCCCGGCAAGCAACCCGGCCCACACCACGTAAAGGGAGCTGCATCATGGAACTCACCGCTTCGGCCCGGACCCGGACCGGCACCCGCGACGCCGACGGCATGGCCGTCGCCGCGTTCGTGCTCGGCCTGCTGGGTCTGCTTGTGCTGAACATCGTTCTCGGCCCCACGGCCATCGTGCTGGCCGGCCTCGCGCTGTGGCGCGGCACGGCCCGCCGCGGCCGTGCCCTGCTCGGCCTCGCGCTCGGCGTGGCCGACCTGGTGGTGCTGGCCACCGTCTTCACCTCCAGCGGCGCCGTCATCTGGAACTTCGGCGGCTGACGTCCGGAACTCCGGTGGCTGACGTCCGGAACTCCGGCGGCCGACGGCCAACGACCGGAACCCGGCGGCCGGGCTGCCGTGCGCCGCTCACCGGGGGAGTGCGGCGGGGAGACCTCTCCGGTGCTCGTAGAATCGTGCGCACCATGGCATACCTCGACCACGCTGCGACCACTCCCATGCTTCCGGAGGCGGTCGAGGCGATGACCGCCCAGCTCACCGTCGTCGGCAACGCCTCGTCGCTGCACGCCGCCGGGCGGCGGGCCCGGCGTACCGTCGAGGAAGCCCGGGAGGCCCTCGCGGAATCACTCGGCGCGCGCCCCAGCGAGGTGGTCTTCACCGCGGGCGGCACCGAGGCCGACAACCTCGCAGTCAAGGGCCTCTTCTGGGCCCGCCGCGACGCCGAACCGCGCAGGAACCGGGTGCTGGTCAGCCCGGTCGAGCACCACGCCGTCCTGGACGCCGTCGACTGGCTGGGCGAGCACGAGGGCGCGACGGTCGAATACCTCCCGGTCGACGGCTACGGCCGGGTCCACCCCGAGTCCCTGCGCGCGGCGATCGAACGGGACCCGTCCGATGTCGCGCTCGCCACCGTGATGTGGGCCAACAACGAGATCGGCACCGTCATGCCGGTCCGTGAACTGGCCGACGTCGCAGCCGAGTTCGGTATCCCGCTGCACGCCGACGCGGTACAGGCGTACGGCCAGCTCCCGCTGGATTTCGCGGCGTCGGGCCTGGCCGCGATGACCGTGTCGGGCCACAAGGTCGGCGGCCCCTACGGCGTCGGAGCCCTGCTGCTCGGCCGTGAGTACACCCCCGTGCCCGTTCTGCACGGCGGGGGACAGGAGCGCCATGTGCGCTCCGGGACGCTCGACGTGCCGGCCATAGCCTCTTTCGCCGTGGCGGGAACACTGGCCGCGGAGCGCCGCGAGACCTTCGCCCGGGAGGTCGGCGCACTGCGCGACGGACTGATCGACGCGGTACGGTCCACGGTCCCCACGGCCATCCTGGGCGGCGACCCGGTGAACCGCCTCCCCGCCAACGCCCACTTCACCTTCCCGGGCTGCGAGGGCGACTCCCTGCTGCTCCTGCTGGACGCCCAGGACATCGCCTGCTCCACCGGATCCGCCTGCACGGCGGGGGTGGCACAGCCCAGCCATGTCCTTCTGGCCACGGGCACAGACCCGGACCTGGCCCGCGGCACACTCCGGTTCTCACTGGGACACACCTCTACCGCGGCGGACGTCGCCGCGGTGGCGGAGGCGATCGGCCCGGCGGTGGAACGGGCCAGGTCGGCCGGGCTGAGCTGAGGCGGGCTCCTCCGAGATGCGCAGGGCGGGCCGCTCCGGCCAGGGGCGCGCCGGGGTCAGCTGAGGCGGGCTCCTGCGGCCAGGGGTGCCGGGGTGGCCCGGGGTGCTGGTCCAGTGCAGGGGCGCGGTTACGGTTTGTGCTGCTCCCGAGCCTCGCGCACCAGCCGTACGTACCAGGCCCAGTCCCAGTAGGGCCCCGGGTCCGTGTGGTCGGCGCCCGGCACCTCCACATGCCCGATGATGTGCCTCCGGTCCACGGGTATCCCGTACCGCGAGCAGATGTCCGCGGTCAGCCGGGCGGACGACCGGTACATGGCGTCCGTGAACGACGAGGCCCGGTCCACGAACCCCTCGTGCTCTATCCCGATGCTGCGTTCGTTGTAGGCGCGGTTTCCCGCATGGAACGCCACATCCAGCTCCCGGACCGTCTGCGCCACCTTCCCGTCCCTGCGGAGCACGTAGTGAGCGGCGGCCGCGTGGGCCGGATCCGCGAAGACCCGGAGTGCCATCGCATAACTGCCCTGGACGGTATGGATGACAACCCGGTCGACTGCATAGTCATGAGGCCGGTCGGCGACCCGGTAATTCGCCGGGGAGGCCGCCGCCCACTGCGCTCCCGCGAAATCGACCGCAGGGCTCTCGCCGGGCCTTCCGCCGCCGGAGAGCCGGTCCCAGACGTGCGACAGCTCGCCCCTGCCCAGCGCCGTGGCACCCGCCGCTGCGCCCAGCCCGCCGACCAGCAGGGCCCGGCGGCCCATGCGCCGGTCCCTGTCGCCACCCGTACGTTCCATGTGTGCCTCAACGCATCCGTGCGAGCGCGGGATTCCCCCGTGCCCGTACCCTGGTACGGCTATGACTCAGACACCCCAGAGCCCCCGCCCCCGACCCCTCCGGGTACTGGCCGCGATGTCCGGCGGTGTGGACTCCGCCGTTGCCGCCGCCCGCGCCGCCGAGGCCGGGCACGACGTGACCGGTGTGCACCTGGCGCTCTCCGCCAATCCACAGTCGTTCCGTACCGGCGCGCGTGGCTGCTGCACCATCGAGGACTCCCGCGACGCCCGTCGCGCGGCCGACGTCATCGGTATCCCCTTCTATATCTGGGACCTGGCCGAGCGATTCCGTGAGGACGTCGTGGACGACTTCGTCGCGGAGTACGAGGCGGGCCGCACCCCCAACCCGTGTCTGCGCTGCAACGAGAAGATCAAGTTCGCCGCGCTGCTCGACAAGGCCCTCGCGCTCGGCTTCGACGCGGTCTGCACCGGCCACTACGCCACGGTCGTCCGCAACGAGGACGGCTCACGCGAGATGCACCGGGCATCCGACATGGCCAAGGACCAGTCGTACGTCCTCGGGGTGCTGGACGAGCGCCAGCTCGCGCACGCCATGTTCCCGCTCGGTGACACGCTGACCACCAAGGACGAGATCAGGGCCGAGGCAGAGCGCCGTGGGCTGGCCGTCGCCAAGAAGCCGGACAGCCACGACATCTGCTTCATCGCGGACGGCGACACCCAGGGCTTCCTCGCCGCACGGCTCGGCACCGCCGAGGGCGACATCGTGGACGAGGCGGGCACGAAGGTCGGCAGCCACGAAGGTGCCTTCGGCTTCACCATCGGCCAGCGCAAGGGCCTGCGCATCGGCCACCCCGCCCCGGACGGCAAGCCGCGCTACGTTCTCGACATCTCCCCGGTCGACAACACGGTCACGGTGGGCCCGGCCGAGGCCCTGGACGTCACCGCGCTCACCGCGATCAAGCCCCGCTGGTGCGGAGACGCCCCGGTCGGCGCCGGTACGTACACCGCCCAGCTGCGGGCGCACGGCGGCGAGACGCCGGTCACGGCCGAGCTGGTGGAGGGCGGCACCCTCCATGTCACGTTCGACGAGCCGGTACGGGGCGTTGCGCCCGGCCAGGCGATCGTGCTCTACGACGGCACACGCGTCGTGGGCTCGGCGACGATCGCCACGACCGACCGCTCATCCCGGCAGGCGCCGCTTCGAGAGGCCGAGACCGCCGCGCCCTGAGGCCACCGGCACCGCCGGATCCAACGGGCCCCGGGCTGACCGACACCGTCAGCCACGCCCCGGGGCCGCCGGAGCCTCAGATCTCCTCGCCTCAGACCGCCTCGCTCGGTACCGCCTCGGTGTCGTAGAAGCAGAAGTGGTCCTTGATCCGGGCGACTTGGGGCAGCGGCTCCGGGTACGCCCAGACGAGGTCGGCTGCTCCGGGCAGCGACCAGTAGGACGCGTCTCCCTTGAAGGGGCAGTGGGTGTGGGTGTCCGAGGGGGTCAGCAGCTCGGTGCGGACATCCTCCGGCGGGAGGTAGTAACGCACCGGAAGCCCTGTCTCGTGCAGCAGCAGGGGGCGGCTGCTCTCCGCCAGGACACGGCCCTCGCGGACCACCCGTACATGATCGGTACCTTGCTCAACGGTGATGCGATGTCCAGTCGTCATATGTGATTCAGCGCATCCGACCCGGAACTTCTTCCCCGCGGGCTGCCTCTACCGTGGACGCATGAACATCTGTGTCTTCCTCTCCGCCGCCGATCTCGACGAGCGCTACACCCGCCCCGCCCGTGAATTCGCCGAGCTGCTCGGCAGGGGCGGCCACACCCTGGTCTGGGGCGGCTCGGAGAGCGGTCTGATGAAGGTGGTGGCCGACGGCGTACAGGAGACCGGCGGACGGCTCGTCGGGGTGTCGGTGGACTTCCTCGCGGCCAGGGCCCGTACCAACGCCGACGAGATGGTGATCGCATCCGATCTGGCCGAGCGTAAGGCGCTGCTGCTCGCCAAGGCCGACGCGGTGGTGATCATGGTGGGAGGAACCGGCACGCTGGACGAGGCCACCGAGATCCTGGAGCTGAAGAAGCACGGAAAGACCACGAAGCCGGTGGTCCTGCTCAACGCAGACGGCTTCTACGACGGACTGAAGCAGCAGTTCCAGCGGATGGAGGACGAGGGGTTCCTTCCCATTCCCCTCACTGACCTGGTCTTCTTCGCTGAGGACGGGGTAGCCGCGCTGGCCTACCTGGAGGAGTCGCAGGGCGTCCAGTAGTGCGACGATGGGGTCCATGGCTACACATGTGATCACTGGTGCCGGTTCCGGCATTGGCGCTGCTGTCGCGCGCCGTCTCCATGAGCGCGGCGACCACCTCGTCGTCGTGGCGCGTGACGCGGGGCGCGCCAAGGAGCTCGCCGGACGCTTCCCGGGCGCGTCGACCCTCGTCGCCGACCTGGCGAACCCCGACCGCATCTCCTGGGCGCTCGACAAGCAGACGATGCCCGGACAGGTCGACTCGCTGCTGCATATCGCGGGCATCGTCGATCTCTCTCCCGTCGCCGAGCTGCGTCCTCCGACCTGGCACCAGCAGCTGAACACCAACCTCATCGCTCCGGCCGAGCTGACCCGGCTGATGCTCCCGCAGTTGCGGACCGTCCAGGGCCAGGTCCTCTTCGTCAATTCCGGCGCGGGCCTCAACGCCCATGCGGAGTGGGCTGCTTACGCCGCCGCCAAACACGGTCTGAAGGCCCTGGCCGACGCCCTGCGCCAGGAGGAACGCGCCAACGGCGTCCGGGTCACATCCGTCTACCCCGGCCGTACGGCGAGCCCCATGCAGGCGAAGATCCACTCGCAGGAGGGCAAGGAGTACCGTGCGGAAGGCCTGATCGACCCGGAGTCGGTCGCCACCACCATCCTGACGGCCCTGGACCTCCCGCGTGACGCGGAGATCAACGATGTGACGGTGCGGGCAGGACGCTGACAGCGCTGACAGCGGGGAGCGTCCCGCCCGCCAGCCGGACAGACCCTAGCCGGACGGACCACCAGCCGGACGGACCACCAGCCGTGCACCGGCGCAGCGGTGCACGGCAGTGGACCCCGGGTCCGTGGCCCCTCGGTGGCGGGACCCGGCTACCTGTCGGAGGCCGCGTCCCGGTCCGCCCGTGCGGCTGCGGAGTCGGCGGCGTCCAGCTTCTTCTCCATCTCCGCCGCGCTCTCGCCGCTTCGGTGGGACGGAGTCGCCGTGGGCGCTTTCGTCCCACCGGAGCCGTGCCCCGCGCAACCCGCAGTGAGGGCGGTGAGCAGTGCGAGGGCCGACGCGGCGGAGGACATCGCGAAGCGCCGCCGCCCGGAGCGCCCGGATGCTGTCATCAACTGCTCGCCGTGTTACTGCCGGACGCGCTGGGGCTCGCGCCCTCACTCTTCTTCTGGGCGTTCTTCCTTCCGTTGTCGTTGGCCGCGCACCACGTCTTGACGTCCTTCAGGTCGTCCTGCCGCTGCTTCACCGCCGTGAGCAGCGCCTTCCGCGTGGTGAGACGGTGGCCGAGGTAGGTCGAGATGGCGGAGTCGTCCCTGGCCTTCGCGTTTTGGACCCGCTTCTCCAGGCGCTGCACGGATCCGACGACGTTCGCGCCCCCGTCCAGGCGCTTCAGCGCCCGGGCCAGCCGTTTGTCGACCTTGGGCAGACGCTTGCAGATCTGCCGGGCGCCGTCGCCCTTCGGAGTGTGGGCCGCCGGCGCGGCGGCGAGGGCGGTTGTGGTGGAGCCGGCCAGCAGGGCGGCCGCGGCCAGGCCGACCACGGCGGCCCGCCTGCGGTGTGCGGTGACGGGGAGCATGAAAGCCTCCTGATGTCGGTTGCTGCCGCCACGGTCGCGACGGCCGACGGCGACGCTAGAGACGTTCTTTGGGAAAATCCTGTGGGGGCGCGGTCGGTGGCGGCGGTGGCGGTGTCTGCCGCCACGGCGGCACCCGCGAATCGGATGGTGCGGATGGCGGGGGCGGCGTTGGGAGCAGGGGCGTCGCCGGCGGTCCGGATGATGCCGGTGGCGCGGGTGGTGCGTGAGGTATCGGCAGCCCGGACACTGCCGGTGGCGCGGTCGGCCGTTCCGCCGTGGCTGCCAGCCAGTTGTGCCGTTCCTGCCTCGGCGGCGCGTCCGTGCCCGCGGGAAGGCGCACGGTGATGCGGCAGCCCGGCCCGTCCGGCCGCTCTCCGGCCCACACCGTGCCCCGGTGCAGGGCCGCCTGCTGGGCGACGAGCGTCAGCCCGAGACCGCTGCCCGTACTGCCGGGTCCGCGACTGAACCGCGTGAATACCACCTGGCGTTCCTCCAGCGGGATGCCCGGCCCGCGGTCGTCCACGACGAGGACCAGCCCGTCGGCGTCCCGGTCGAGTACGACGTCGATCTCGGCCGGGCGGTCGGGGCCGCGGCCGTGGGCCAGCGCGTTGGCCAGCAGATTGTCCAGCATCAGACGCAGACCCGGCTCCCAGCCCTGGAAGCCGGGGACCGTCTCGGCCTCCAGGCGTATGACAGCGTCCGGGGCGCGCCTGCGGGCCTCGGCGACGGCCGCCCCGGCGATCTCCGCGACGTCCGTGTCGAGGAAGGCGTCGGCCTCCACGAGATCGGCGCGGCCCAGCGCCCGCAGTTCGTCCAGCAGGCGACGCAACCGCGCGTGCTCCGCGTGCAGTTCGTCCACGATGTCCGCCCGGTCCGCGTCCGGCAGGTCCCGGTGTGCCTGGAGGATGTCGAGGTTGGTGCCCATGGACATCAGCGGGGTGCGCATCTCGTGCGATGCCGCGGAGGAGAACGAGCGCGCCGTGTCCAGGGCTTGGGTGGTACGCACCGCCTGCTCGTCGTAGCGGGCGAGCACGGTGCGCACGGTCGCGGCCAGATCGTCCACTTCCCGGGTGCCGGTCGGCCGGTGGTGGAACCTGGCGGTGCTGGTACGGGGGTCGAGCCCGTTGGTGGCCCGCTGGAGACGCCGCAGCGGCCGGGTGGCTCCGGTGGCGAGCGCCCAGCCCACCGCGCCGCCGAGCGGCGCTGCGAGGATCGCCGCCATCGCCACACGCCTCCGTACAAGGCTCAGTTGGGTACGTGCCGCCGTGTCCGGCGAGAAGACCCACAGGGTGCCGGAGACCCCGGCCCTGCCGGTGGCGACAGGCCGGGAAAGCGCCCGCCACTGCCGCCCCTGACCGCGCACGGTGACGGGTCTGTGCGCCCCCTGGGGCAGTTGCACGCCGGGGCCGGGCTGCGGCCCGCCCGAGAACGTGCCCTCGGGGCCCGTGACCCGGACCCCCACGTCGAGCGCGGCGGCGTAGAGCCGGCGCGCCCGTGCCTGCTCCACAGGATCGGGGCGGTCCGCCGCCGCGGCCTTCAGCACGGTCCGCACCTCGGGGACCACGGCGGCGGCCCGGTCTCGCAGGTGCTGGTCCTGTTCGTGGTGGAGGTCACGCGAGACGAACTGGAGCAGCAGCCAGCCCGAGGCGATGACGAGCAGCGGAAGGGTGAGGCCGACGGCGAGGGCGAGCCGGGTGGAGAGCCTCATGAGCCGCCACCCTGTTCCCGCAGGACGAACCCGACCCCGCGCACGGTGTGGAGCAGCCGGGGAAGCCCGTCCGCCTCCAGCTTGCGCCGCAGATAGCTGACGAAGGTGTCGACGGCGTCGCTGCGCACCTCGGCGTCGTACCCCCAGACGCGTTCCAGCAACTGGTCGCGGGTGAGGACGAGACCGGCATTGCGTGCGAGGCACTCCAGGAGTTCGAACTCGCGCCGGGTCAGGTCCAGAGCCCGGCCGTCCCGCAGCGCGGTGCGCGCGGCGGGGTCGAGGACGAGGTCCGCCACGTGCACCGTGCCGAGGCCCGTCGGCGGCCTGCGGCGCAGCAGGGCGTGCAGGCGCAGCACCAGTTCCTGGAGAGCGAACGGCTTGACCAGGTAGTCGTCCCCGCCCGCCTGGAGACCGGCGATCCGGTCGGCCGTCTCGTCCAGTGCGGAGAGCATCAGGACCGGCAGGTCGGCGCCCTCGGCACGGAGCGCGGCGCAGACCTCCGTACCGGAGAGCCCGGGCATGGAGACGTCGAGTACGAGGACATCGGGCGGGGCAGCGCGTACCGCGGCGAGTGCCGCCTCTCCGTCTGCCGCGGTCCGGGTACGAAAACCGTTCAGGCGCAGCCCTCGGTCGAGGGATCTGCGGGTGGCCGCGTCGTCGTCCACGACCAGCACGTTCCCGGAACTGCCGTACGGGTCCATGTGCTCTCCTTCCTCTTCTTCGTCTACCCGGCCGCTGAACCTGGGCTTACCGGCTGCCCTCGTCTGTGCCACGGCACCTCCACTGCCGGAGCGGCCGCCGACGACTCCGGCGATGATCAGCCAGACGGAACCTCCTGGTCGGCCAGGGTGACCTGGTTTTCGGGGGAGACCAGGAAGCCGGCCCAGCCCACCCTGACCACGCCGTACTGCGCGCCGATGACAGCCATCCTGCTCCCGGCGAGGTCCTCCGCACTCGTGTAGAGGGAAGCGGGCAGCTCGGCCCGGTGCAGCTCACGGCCGGTCCGCGCGTCCCGTACGAGCAACTGTGCCGAACCCGGAGCCTTCTGCTGCTTCGCCTCCAGCGGGGGCCGGTACTGGGGTATGTACGTCCGGCCGTCGCTGGTCCGGGGAAACCCCAGTGCATACCCCTTCTTCGCCTTCACGGTCCACAGCACCTTGCTGCTGCTGTCGTCGCTCACCCGCCGTGCGGTGAAAGTGGTGTCGTCGTCGGAGCCGAGGATGACCATCCCGTCACTGACGCTGCGCAGATACAGGTGGTGCGAGAGGAAGGCCGAATGCACCCGGGGCTGTGACCCCGACACGTCCACCGTGACCAGGGAGCCGACTGGCGTGAGGGTGACCAGGGTGTGGTCCCCGAGCCGTCCGTAGTCGAGATACGGGTCCCGGAGGTGCCAGCGCGACCGGCCGTTGGCCGGATCGAGTCCGTACAGCCCGTCCTCCGACCCGGAGCAGTGTCTGGCGTCGAACGCCTCGGTATCCGCCAGGTCCACCGGGGGCCGGTAGTCCCACCGTTCGCATCCCCTGGGCGGGGCGAGGGACCAGAGCTTCTTCCCGTTCCGTGCCGACAGGCCGGTCAGCCGGTCCTGCTGGTTGATGACCACGGTGCCCCCGGCCCGCCAGACGCGGTCCTGGGAGTCCTCCCTGACCTTCCCAGCCACCTTCGTGTGCCAACCGGGCTTCCCGCTGCGCAGATCCACTGAGACCGCGAGTCCGTCGTCGTACCAGAGGACCACCGCGCCGCCCCCGACGACCGACTCCGATATCAGCGCGGCCTTCTCGCGCCCGTACTGCCAGTAGGTCCGGCCCGTACGGACGTTGTCCGCCGTGATGCCGTCGTTCCGCTCGTGCAGAGCCAGCCCGTCGACGACCACCGGCGAAGCGTCTCCACCACTCGGCAGCACCCGGCCGGGCCGCTCGGGTGCGGCGGTGCCCAGTGCGGTGGGGAAGGCGCCATGTGTGCCACTGATCTGCTCGTGGTAACGGGTGAGATACGTGTACGTCTGCCATCCGCCGATCGCGAGGGCCAGTACGGTCACCACGGTCGTCAGCCTGATCCATCTGCCACGAATCCAGCCGCCCGCGGCGCGTGCCGACTGGGCCGGTGTGCGCCGTATCCGCGGAACGGCGTACCGGTCGTGCGCCGGTGGCCCCGAAGCGGCCTCCTTATTATCGTCGCCGGAATTCCACGTCCAGCCGTCCAGCCGTTCCTTCATCGGTCTCCCCCTTGACGCCCGTCCGCTGATGCCTGTCTGCCGAACCCGCCCGCGACGGTACTCACCGATACATACACCGCCCGGCCCGGCCCGGTTCCGCCCGGGACCTCTCGTACGCTTCGGGGGTGAGTGAGAAGAGCGAGTTCAGCTGGGGTCCTGCCACCGCGATCGGGTCCATGCCCGGCGGGGACGCGCGGGAGAGCGTGAAAACCGTCGTCGGGACCTTCGAGGACTTCCCCTGTCTGCCGGAGCTGCCGGCGCGCGGGCCCGGCGCGGACATGACCGGGCGCACCCTCGGGATGCTCGTCGACATGTACGCGCACGTGGAGCCCAGCGGCTGGCGGGTGAGCGACCGGCCGGGCCGCGACACCAGGCGGGCACGCTCCTGGCTCGGCGAGGACCTCGACGCGCTGGAGGAGTTCACCCAGGGGTACGAGGGGCTGCTCAAGGTCCAGGCGGTCGGTCCCTGGACGCTGGCCGCGGGGCTCGAACTGCGGGGCGGAGAGGCCGCACTCGGGGACCCGGGGGCCTGCCGGGACATCGCCGCGTCGCTCGCCGAGGGGCTGCGCGCCCACCTGGCCGAGGTGCGGCGCCGGGTGCCAGGTGCCCGGGTGGTGCTCCAGCTCGACGAACCGTCACTGGTCCCCGTACTGCGTGGCCGGATCAGGACGGCCAGCGGATACCGGACACACCGGGCCGTCGACAGGCAGCTGGCCGAGAGCGCGCTGCGGGACGTGATGGCGGTCGCCGACGGAGCCGCGATCGTGCACACCTGCGCGCCGGAGGTGCCGTTCGCCCTGCTGCGGCGGGCCGGCGCCTCCGGTATCTCGTTCGATTTCAGCCTCCTCACCGAGCGTGATGAGGAGGCGGTCGGGGAGGCTGTGGAGGGCGGCACACAGCTCTTCGCCGGTGTGGTGCCGGGCACTGACACCGCATTGTCGGACCCTGCCGGTAGCGTCATGGGTGTCAGGAAGCTGTGGCGCAGGCTGGGGCTGAATCCGGGGACTCTCGCCGAGTCGCTGGTGCTCACTCCGGCGTGCGGGCTCGCGGGCGCTTCACCCGGGTACGCCCGCACGGCACTCGCCCACTGCGCCCGCGCGGCGAGATCACTCGCCGACAACCCTGAGTAGCGGGATCGGTTTCATCAACGGGAGGACGAGACGGTGGCTGTCGAACAGCAAGGTGCGGTGCCGGCGGAGGCACGGGAGCACCACGCCCAGCTGGCCGAGCAGATCGAGGAGCACCGCTTCCGGTACTACGTGAGGGACCAGCCCGTCGTCAGCGACGCCGAGTTCGACACGCAGCTGCGTGCGCTGGAGGCCCTGGAGGAGCAGTACCCGGAGCTGCGCACCCCGGACTCACCGACGCAGAAGGTCGCCGGGGCGTACGAGACGGAGTTCACCTCCGTGCAGCACCGCGACCGGATGCAGTCCCTGGACAACGCCTTCGACGAGGAGGAACTCGCCGCCTGGGCGGAGCGGGTGGCGCGCGAAGTCGGCTCGCCCGGCTACCACTTCCTGTGCGAGCTCAAGGTGGACGGCCTCGCGGTCAACCTCACGTACGAGCACGGCAGGCTGGTCCGGGCCGCCACCCGCGGTGACGGGCGCACCGGCGAGGACATCACGCCCAACGTCCTGACGATCGAGGACATCCCGCACCGGCTGCGCGGCGAGCGGGTCCCGGAGTTGGTGGAGATCCGGGGCGAGGTGTACTTCCCGATGGAAGCCTTCGAGGGGCTCAACGCCCGGCTGGTGGAGGCCGGTGACAAGCCCTTCGCCAACCCGCGCAACGCGGCGGCCGGTTCGCTGCGCCAGAAGGACCCGAAGGTCACCGCGACCCGCCCGCTGCACATGGTCGTCCACGGTATCGGCGCCAGGGAGGGCTTCGACATCGACTGCCTGTCCCATGCGTACGAGCTGCTGCACGAGTGGGGCCTGCCGACCGCCAAGCACAACAAGGTGGTGGACGACCTCGCGGGCGCCCGCGACTTCATCGCGTACTTCGGCGAGAACCGGCACTCCGTGGAGCACGAGATCGACGGCGTGGTCATCAAGCTGGACGAGATCCCGCTCCAGGGGCGGCTCGGCTCCACCTCACGGGCACCGCGCTGGGCCATCGCCTGGAAGTACGCGCCGGAGGAGGTCAACACCAAGCTGGTCAACATCCGTGTGGGCGTGGGGCGTACGGGCAGGGTCACGCCGTACGCACAGGTCGAGCCGGTCACTGTGGCGGGTTCCGAGGTCGAGTTCGCGACCCTCCACAACCAGGACGTGGTGAAGGCCAAGGGTGTGCTCATCGGCGACACCGTGGTGCTGCGCAAGGCCGGTGACGTCATCCCCGAGATCCTCGGCCCGGTCGTGGACCTGCGGGACGGCAGTGAGCGGGAGTTCGTGATGCCCGCCGAGTGCCCCGAGTGCGGTACGGCGCTGCGGGCGATGAAGGAGGCCGATATCGACCTCCGCTGCCCCAACGCCCGTTCCTGCCCCGCCCAGCTGCGTGAGCGGCTCTTCTACCTCGCGGGCCGCAAGTCCCTGGACATCGAGAACTTCGGCTATGTCGCCGCCGCCGCGCTCACCCAGCCGCTGGAACCGCCCGAGCCGCCGCTCAGGGACGAGGGCGACCTCTTCGACCTCACCATCGAGCAGTTGCTGCCCATCAAGGCGTACGTCCTCGACCAGGACAGCGGTCTCCCCAAGAGGGACCCGAAGACAGGTGAGGAGAAGATCGCCACGGTCTTCGCCAACCAGCAGGGCGAGCCCAGGAAGAACGCGCTCGCGATGCTGGAGAACATCGCGGCAGCCAAGGAGCGACCGCTCGCGCGGGTGATCACCGGCCTGTCGATCCGTCATGTGGGCCCGGTGGCGGCGGAGGCGCTGGCACGTGAGTTCCGTTCCGTCGAGCGGATCGAGCAGGCCACGGAGGAGGAGCTGGCCGCCGTGGAGGGCGTCGGGCCGACCATCGCCGCCTCGCTCAAGCAGTGGTTCGAGGAGGACTGGCACCGCGAGATCCTCCGCAAGTGGCGGGCCGCGGGCGTCCGTATGGAGGACGAGGCCGGTGCGGACGAGGGGCCCCGACCGCTGGACGGGCTGACGGTGGTCGTCACCGGGACCCTGAAGCACCACACACGGGATGGCGCGAAAGAGGCTCTCCAGAGCCTCGGGGCGAAGGTCACCGGTTCCGTTTCCAAGAAGACCGCGTTCGTGGTGGTCGGCGAGAGCCCCGGTTCGAAATACGACAAAGCGGTGCAGCTGAAGGTCCCCGTACTGGACGAGGAGGGCTTCGCTGTGCTGCTCGAACAAGGCCCTGACGCGGCCAGGGAGGCCGCGGTGGCGGCGGAGGAGTAACGGAGGAGGGGCGAGGGCGGTGGGGCCAACCTCACCCGTTCGGCCCATAGCAGATGGTTCGGGACGGTCAGGTCGCATTCGGGCAAGACCTGCAGAGCGCTGCCCGTCGGAGCCTTCCGCGGCCTACTGTTGACTGAGTGCGCCCGTCGCCCTCGGCTGCAATGGGTCTGCCCTGCTCTTCTGGAGATTCTTCCTCTGGAGTTTCTTCCCGAGTCCGGGACAAGATATGAGCCGTGACGGCATGACAGCGGGCCATCACGTGCAGGGGCACCGCCGGCTGTGAGAGGGACGGGCATGAAACCGACCGAGAGCGCCGATCCCGGGTCGCGGGTGCGCGGTTTCGCGCAGCTCGCCCACTCCGTGGCGAGGCTGCCCGCTTTCCCGTTCGTCGTGGGACTGGCCGCACTGGTCCTGGTGACGGGACTGTTACAGGCCGTCAGTGACGACCGCGCACTGTTTCCCGACGGCACGGCGGGCTGGGCGCTGGCCGTCCTGACCGGCATCATCGTGGGCCACCTGGTCGCGCTCGGCCGCGACCGGTGGTGGGGCGGCACCGGTTCCGGCGCCGCCCTCACCCTTGCCGTCCTGTTGCTGTACGGCTGGCTGCCCGCGGCACTGGTCAGTCTGGCCGTCGTCGTCCTCGTCGGGGCCGCCCGCAGCAACCGCTGGCGGCAGGGGCTGCTGCACGGAGCATCCGACATCCTGGGCATCGGCGCCGCTGCCCTCGTCCTCGCCGCGTTCGGCGAGACCCCCACGGTCGAACACCCCTGGCAGCCACTCGGCTGGGGGATCGGCTCCGCGGTGGAGATCGTACTGGCGGCCGTCGCCTATATGGCCGTGGTCCGAACGCTGCTCTGGTCCGCGGTGCCGCCGCCCAGCCGCAGCCTGCCCACGGTCACCCGTACGGCGCTCGTCAGGCAAGGCCTCGTCGGTGTCGCGCTGCTCGGAATCGCTCCGCTGATCTGTGTGGTCGCGGTCTCCCTGCCGCTGCTGCTGCCGCTCTTCGCGGTGCCGCTGATCGCCCTGGACTCCACGCTGTGGATCGCCAGGGCCCGCGCCGAGGAGCAGCTGCGCGACCCGCTGACCGGACTGCCCAACCGCCAGTGGCTGCTGGAGCGAACCTGGGCCGCGCTGGCGGAGGCGGAGAACGGCGGATACCGGTCGTCACTGGTGCTGATCGACCTCGACCGGTTCCGCTCGGTCAATGACACGCTCGGGCATCTCGCGGGCGACCGGCTGCTGTTGCAGATAGCGGAACGGCTGCGGTTCGCCCTGCCGCGCGGCGCGGAGGTCGCCCGTCTCGGCGGAGACGAGTTCGCCGTGCTGCTCCCGGCTGCCGACTCGGCGACGAGCGTGATGCGTATCGCACGGCATCTGGTGGCCGAGCTGAGCTCACCGCTCGACCTCGACGGACTGACGCTGGTACTGGAGGCGAGCGCCGGCGTCTCGGTCTTCCCCGACCACGCGCTCGACGCCGAGGGGCTGCTCCAACGTGCCGACGTGGCGATGTACCAGGCCAAGCGGGACCGCACGGGTGTCGAGGTGTACGAGTCGAAGCGGGACTCCAACACCCCCGACCGGCTCGGGCTGCTCGGCGATCTGCGGCGCGCCCTCGATGCGGGCGATGTGGAGCTGCACTACCAGCCGAAGGTCCGGTTCGACGGCCAGGTGGCCGGTCTTGAGGCACTGGTCCGCTGGGTCCACCCGGAGCGTGGCAGGGTCCCCCCGGACGAGTTCATCGCCATCGCCGAGTCGTCGGGGCTGATGCCGCATCTCACCGAGTACGTCCTGGAGACGGCACTGGCCCAGGTCGCCAAGTGGCGCCAGCAGGGGCTGAAGGTCCCGGTGGCGGTCAATGTCTCGCCGCGCGATGTGCACACCCCCGGTTTCGCCGGGGCGGTGGCCGCGCGGCTGGCCAGACACGGGGTGCCGCCGGGCGCTCTGCAACTGGAGATAACCGAGCATGTCCTGCTGGAGGATCCGCAGCGGGCCGCGGACACATTGGCCGGGCTGACCGCCCACGGCGTGAAGATGTCCCTGGACGACTTCGGCACCGGATACTCGTCCCTGGTCCATCTGCGGCGGCTCCCGGTGAGCGAGCTGAAGATCGACCGGTCGTTCGTGGCCCGGCTCCCGGTGGACAACGAGGACGCCGAAATCGTTCGCTGCACGGTCGACCTGGCCCACTCGCTCGGCCTGATCGTCGTGGCCGAGGGCGTCGAGGACGACGAGACCTGGGAGCGGCTCCGCGACCTGGGCTGTGATGCGGTACAGGGCTGGCTGGTGGCGGCCGCGATGCCTCCGCACGAGGCCACCGCGTGGCTGCTGGCCCGGGGTTCCCGGGGATGGCAGCGGCCTGCGGAGCTCGCCGCCGCTGCGGCCGCGGAGAAGGAGAAGCTGTTGTCGGGCCAGGTGGCACTGCACAGCCGGCCGGGACCGCGGCAGGACCCGCGCCCGTAGCCGCCCCGCAGCCGTACTCTCGGCGTCGGGCCGGCAACAGGGCGCCGCGGACCACGACCACGGACCACGGACCACGAGCAGGGCATCAGGCCGGCAACAGGGCCCCGCGGACCATGAGCAGACCGTGCAGAGGGCAGCTGCGCTTCTGGCCCGGCTCCGCCCCCGCGACAACCCTCGGTCTCCTGCCCTTACGGCCGCCATCGCAAGCCGCCGCACGCGGCCCAGGGCACGCCACCGGGCGGCCCTGTGGTGTCCGGCCGACGGTCTTTCAGGAGGGGCAGAACCGTCTCCGGGGCGTCCTCGGCGAAACCGTTTAGTGGCCACGGGCCCCGGCCCCATAGGATTGGGCCAAAATCCACACACTCACCCCTGAGGATCGCTGCATGCCTGGCATCACGCGCGAGGAGGTCGCCCACCTCGCACGGCTGGCACGTCTGGAGCTGAAGGACGAAGAGCTCGACCACTTCGCCGGACAGCTCGACGACATTCTCGGCGCGGTCGCCCGCGTCTCCGAGGTCGCCGACCAAGACGTACCGCCGACCTCCCACCCGCTGCCGCTGACGAATGTCATGCGCGCGGACGAGGTCCGTCCGTCGCTCACCCCGGAGCAGGCCCTCTCCGGTGCACCGGCCCAGGAGCAGCGGCGTTTCAAGGTGCCGCAGATCCTGGGGGAGGACTAACCCATGACGGACATCAACATCATCAAGCTCACCGCCGCCGAGATCGCCGAGAAGATCGCTTCCGGTGAGCTCACGGCCGTCGAGGTCACCGAGGCGCATCTCGCCCGCATCGCGGCCGTCGACGAGAAGGTCAACGCCTTCCTGCACATCGACCGCGAGGGGGCGCTCGCGCAGGCCCGCGCGGTCGACGCCAAGCGGGCGAACGGTGAGAAGCTCGGACCGCTGGCCGGCGTGCCCCTGGCGCTGAAGGACATCTTCACCACCGAGGGCGTCCCGACCACCGTCGGCTCCAAGATCCTCGAAGGCTGGCTCCCGCCGTACGACGCGACCGTCACGAAGCGTCTCAAGGCCGCCGACGTCGTCATCCTCGGCAAGACCAACATGGACGAGTTCGCCATGGGTTCCTCGACCGAGAACAGCGCCTACGGGCCCACCGGCAACCCCTGGGACCTCACCCGTATCCCCGGCGGCTCCGGCGGCGGCTCGTCCGCCGCGCTGGCCGCCTACGAGGCCCCGCTGGCCATCGGTACGGACACCGGCGGCTCCATCCGCCAGCCCGCGGCCGTCACCGGCACCGTGGGCGTCAAGCCGACCTACGGCGGGGTCTCCCGCTACGGCATGGTGGCGTTCTCGTCCTCCCTCGACCAGGGCGGTCCCTGCGCCCGTACGGTCCTGGACGCGGCCCTGCTGCACGAGGCCATCGCCGGACACGACCCGCTCGACTCGACCTCCATCGACGCCCCGGTCCCGCCGGTCGTCGACGCCGCACGCAACGGCTCGGTCGCCGGGCTGCGCGTCGGTGTCGTCAAGCAGTTCCGCGGAGAGGGCTACCAGGCCGGGGTCATCCAGCGTTTCGACGAGTCCGTCGAGCTCCTCAGGGGCCTCGGCGCCGACATCGTGGAACTGGACTGCCCCTCCTTCGACCTGGCGCTCTCCGCGTACTACCTGATCGCCCCCTCGGAGTGCAGCTCCAACCTGGCCCGCTTCGACGCCATGCGCTACGGCCTGCGGGTCGGCGACGACGGTACGAAGTCGGCCGAGGACGTCACCGCGCTCTCCCGTGAGGCCGGATTCGGCGACGAGGTCAAGCGCCGCATCATCCTCGGCACGTACGCCCTCAGCTCCGGCTACTACGACGCGTACTACGGCAGCGCCCAGAAGGTCCGCACCCTCATCACCCGGGACTTCGAGAAGGCATTCGGGGAGGGCGGCGTCGATGTGATCGTCTCACCGACCACGCCGACCACCGCCTTCCCGATCGGTGAGCGCGCCGACGACCCGATGGCGATGTACCTCGCCGACCTGTGCACCATTCCGACCAACCTGGCCGGCAACTCCGCCATGTCGCTGCCCTGCGGCCTGGCGCCCGAGGACGGGCTGCCGGTCGGCCTGCAGATCATCGCCCCCGCCATGAAGGACGACCGGCTGTACAAGGTCGGAGCTGCCGTCGAGGCCGCCTTCGTGGAAAGGTGGGGGCACCCGCTGCTTGAGGAGGCTCCGTCGCTGTGAGTGCTGTCAGCAAGGCCAAGGGATTCAAGAAGTCCAAGGCCGGTACGTACCTGTCCATCGGAACCACTGCCTTCGGTGCGCTGAACGTGATCAAGCAGGCCAAGAAGGCCCGCACCGAGAACGACACGCTCCGTCTGGTCGACGCCGTTGTCTCCGCCGCCGCCATCGCCACCGGCATCGCCCTGCTCGTGCGTGAGCTGAAGCGGCTCGGCGACGACGACGTCCTGCTGGGCTGAGAGGGAAAGTCTCATCGTGACCGTCACTGAACTCGCGTCGTACGAGGAAGCTCTCGCGACGTACGACCCCGTCATGGGCCTGGAGGTCCATGTCGAGCTCGGCACCAGGACCAAGATGTTCTGCGGCTGCTCCACCGAGCTGGGGGCCGAGCCCAACTCCCAGACCTGTCCCACCTGTCTGGGCCTGCCCGGCTCACTGCCGGTCGTCAACGCGATCGGCGTCGAGTCGGCCATCAAGATCGGTCTCGCGCTGAACTGCGAGATCGCCGAGTGGTGCCGCTTCGCCCGGAAGAACTACTTCTATCCGGACATGCCGAAGAACTTCCAGACCTCGCAGTACGACGAGCCGATCGCCTTCGACGGCTATCTGGACGTGCAGCTGGAGGACGGCGAGACCTTCCGGGTGCAGATCGAGCGCGCCCACATGGAGGAGGACACCGGCAAGTCGCTGCATGTCGGCGGCGCCACCGGCCGTATCCACGGCGCTTCCCACTCGCTGCTCGACTACAACCGCGCGGGCATCCCGCTCATCGAGATCGTCACCAAGCCGATCGAAGGAGCGGGCGAGCGCGCCCCCGAGGTCGCCAAGGCGTACGTCGCCGAGCTGCGCGAGCTGATCAAGGCGCTGGGCGTCTCCGAGGCCCGGATGGAGATGGGCCAGATGCGCTGCGACGTCAACCTGTCGCTGCGGCCGCACGGTGTGGAGAAGCTCGGGACGCGCTCGGAGACGAAGAACGTCAACTCGCTGCGCTCGGTCGAGCGTGCCGCGCGCTACGAGATCCAGCGCCACGCCGCGGTGCTCGGCTCCGGCGGGTCGGTCGTGCAGGAGACCCGGCACTTCCACGAGGAGGACGGCTCCACCACGGCCGGCCGCATCAAGGACAACGCCGAGGACTACCGGTACTTCCCGGAGCCCGACCTGGTCCCCGTCGCGCCCGCGCGCGACTGGGTCGACGAGCTGCGCGGCGCGCTTCCCGAGCTGCCGCGGGTACGCCGCAACAGGCTGCGTGAGGAGTGGGGCGTCTCCGAGTTCGACATGCAGTCGATCCTCAACGCCGGTGCGCTGGACCCGATTCTGGCCACCATCGACGAGGGCGCCCCGTCCGACCAGGCGCGCAAGTGGTGGATGGGCGAGCTGGCCCGGCACGCCAACGAGAGCGGCCGTGACCTGGCCGCGCTGCCCATCACGCCCGGCCAGGTCGCCCGGGTGGCCGAACTCGTCGCCGCCGGTGATCTCAACGACAAGCTGGCACGCCAGGTCATCGACGGTGTGCTCGCCGGTGAGGGCGGTCCGGACGAGGTCGTCGAGAAGCGCGGTCTCAAGGTCGTCTCCGACGACGGCGCCCTCGGCGCGGCCGTGGACGAGGCCATCGCGGGCAACGCCGCCATCGCCGACAAGATCCGCAGTGGCAAGGTGGCCGCCGCCGGTGCGCTCGTCGGCGCGGTCATGAAGGCCACGAGGGGACAGGCGGACGCGGCGCGCGTCCGTGAGCTGATTCTGGAGAAGCTCGGCGCCGAAGGCTGAACCGCCCACGCACGGTCGCACGGGGCCGCGCCCCGGACTCCGCCCGGGCGCCGGGTGAGGCGATCGCAGGCCCGGCCTGAGATCACCTCACCCGGCGCCGCGGGACACGGAGTTCCGGGGCGCGGCCCCGGCCCGCTCCCACCGCGGAGCCCGCTTCCACCACGGAGCACGTCCTGAACACCGTCCCCGCCGAGATCCTCTCCGTAGCGCTGCTCCTCGGCGTGCTCGCCTTCGCCGTCACCCGCCCCCAGGGCCGGCCGGAGGCGGCAGCCGCCGTGCCCGCGGCCGGACTCGTGGTCCTTTTGGGCGCTGTATCGCCCTCCGAGGCCTGGGAGCAGACGCGCACCCTGCTGCCCGTGGTGGCCTTCCTCGCCGCCGTGCTCGTGCTCTCCCAGCTCTGTGCCGACGACGGGCTGTTCGACGCCGCGGGCGACTGGGTGGCGCGGGTCTGCGGCGGCCGCCCGGTGGGGCTGCTCGGCGGTGTCTTCGTGGTCGCCGCCGTGGTGACCGCCGTCCTCAGCCTGGACGCCACCGTCGTCCTGCTCACGCCCGTGGTCTTCGCGACAGCCGCGCGGGTCGGGGCCCGGCCGCGCCCGCATGTCTACGCCTGCGCGCACCTCGCCAACTCCGGCTCCCTGCTGCTGCCCGTCTCCAATCTGACCAATCTGCTGGCGTTCTCCGCGAGCGGTCTGACCTTCACCCGCTTCGCCGCTCTGATGGCCTTGCCGTGGGGGGCGGCCGTGGCGGTCGAGTACGCCGTCTTCCGCCGCTTCTTCGCCACCGACCTGGCCGCCCCCGCGCACCCGCCCGAGGAGGCGGAGCGGGCCGAGATGCCGGTGTTCACCCTCGTCGTCGTCGCTCTGACGCTCGTCGGCTTCGTGGTCACCTCCTTCGCGGGCGCCGAACCTGTCTGGGCCGCGCTCGCCGGGGTGCTGGTGCTCGGTGTCCGCGCGCTGCGCCGTCGACGGACCACCGTCACGGGCCTGGTGCGCGACGCCAACCCGTTCTTCTGCCTGTTCGTGCTCGCGCTCGGGGTCGTCGTGAAGGCGGTCGTCGACAACGGACTGGGCGACGGGATCGGGCAGTTGCTGCCCGGCGGTGCCGCACTGCCCGCCCTCCTCGCGGTGGCCGGGACCGCTGCGGTCCTCTCCAACGCCATCAACAACCTGCCCGCGATCCTGGCGCTGCTGCCGGTCGTCGGCCCCGCCGGGCCCGGACCGGTCCTCGCCGCGCTGATCGGCGTGAACCTCGGGCCCAATCTGACGTACGTGGGCTCGCTCGCCACCCTGCTGTGGCGCCGCATCATGACCGAGCACGGGCAGGAACCCCGGCTCGGCACCTTCTCCCGGCTCGGCCTGCTGACCGTACCGGCGACGCTGGCCGTGTCAACGGTGGCGCTGTGGGGAGCGCTGCGGGTCATCGGCGTCTGACCGGCGGGCTCCCCGATCCGGCGGGCTCCCCGATCCGGCGGGCGCCCCGGGCCGGCGTACTCTCCCGGCCGGAGGACTCTCCCGGACCGGCGGCCCCCGAGACCGGTCAGCGCAGGCCGATGTCCCCGCGCAACTGCTCCAGTTCCCGCCGGTCCCGCTTGGTCGGCCGGCCCGTGCCCCGGTCGCGCACCGGGATGTCCAGCACCGCTTCCCGGGGCGGGGGCGGCGGGCTGTTGTCCACGTAGCACTCGGCCGCGACCGGCGGACCCACCCGCTTGCGGACCAGGCGGGACACCTCGACGATCCGCTGGCGTCCCGCGTGGAACAGCCGCACCTCGTCGCCCGCCTGCACGGCGTGGGCCGGCTTGACGCGCTCGCCGTTGAGGCGGGCGTGACCGGCCCGGCAGGCGGCAGCCGCCTGCGCGCGTGTCTTGGTGAGGCGCACCGACCAGATCCAGGTGTCGAGCCGTACGGTCCCCTCTTCAGCAGCCATACCCCGACCTTACGGCGGCGCGGACCCCTGTGACTAACCCCACGAAACAGTCAATTGATCACTTTTCGATGCCAGAGTGATGCGCCGAAGGTCTGCACTCTTTACGGTTTATTCCCGTTAAAGGCTGATGAACCACCCAGGTCTGATGAACCACCCAGGTCGACCCCGAGGGAGCAGTCCGTTGGCAGCCGTCGCGCGATGGTGCATCAGGCACCGCCTGCTGGCCGTTCTCCTCTGGCTCCTCGCCCTCGGCGGTACCGCGGCGGCCGCGGGACTCGCGGGCTCCGCGTACTCCAACGACTACGAAGTGCCGGGTACGGAGTCCGGGCGGGCCACCGCCCTGCTCGACCAGGGCTTCCACGGCCTGGGCGGCGACAGCGACACCATCGTCTGGCACACCGCGCAGGGCAGTGTCCGCGCCTCGGGCGTCGAACAGCGGATGACGCAGACTCTCAACAAGATCGGCGACCTCCCGGGGATCTCCTCCGTCGGGGCGCCGCGCACCAGCGCCGACGGGCACACCGCCTATGCCGTGTTCACCTTCGGCGCGCAGTCCGACGAGATCCCCGAGCCGCAGGTCAGGGCCGTGGTCGACACGGCGAAGGCGGCCGAGGCCCACGGGCTCCAGGTCGAGCTGGGCGGCAGCGCCATAGCGCTCACCCAGACCACCGGCGTGCACCTGAGCGAGGCCATCGGGGTCGGTGTCGCCGCGCTGGTGCTCTTCCTCGCCTTCGGCGCCTTTGCCGCGAGCCTGCTGCCCATCGCCACCGCCCTGGTCGGCGTCGGTACCGCGTACGCGGGCATCGAACTGCTCGGGCACGTCATGACCGTCGCCGACTTCGCGCCGATGCTCGGGATGCTGATAGGGCTCGGCGTCGGCATCGACTACGCGCTGTTCATCGTGACCAGACACCGCAAGGCACTGCGCCGGGGGCTGCCGGTGGCCGACGCGGTGACGCACGCGGTGAGCACGACGGGCCGCGCCGTCGTCTTCGCCGGGGCGACGGTCTGTATCGCCCTGCTCGGCATGCTCGTGCTGCGGCTGGACTTCCTCAACGGTGTCGCCGTCGCGGCCTCCTTCACGGTCGTCCTGACCGTGCTCGCGTCGGTGACCCTGCTGCCCGCGCTCCTCTCGTTCATCGGAATGCGGGCGCTGAGCCGCCGTGAGCGCGCCCGGCTCGCTGAGCGCGGCCCGCAGCCCGACGTGCCGGGCGGCTTCGCCGCGCGCTGGGCGGCTTTCGTGGAGCGGCACCCCCGGGCACTCGGCGCACTCGCCGCCGCGGTGATGCTGGTCCTCGCGCTGCCCACCCTCGGGCTCCATCTGGGCACGTCCGACCAGGGCAACAGCCCGGCGGGCTCGACCACCCGGCAGGCGTACGACCTGATCGGCAAGGGGTTCGGGCCCGGAGCCAACGGCCCGCTCACCCTGGTCGCGAAGCTGGACGGCGCGGGGGACCGGGTGGCGATGGACGCGATCCCCGCCCGCCTGCGTACGACCACCGGTGTCTCATCCGTGAGCCCGGTCACCTACAACGGCAGCGGTGACACGGCCCTCGTCACGGTCGTCCCCGAATCGGCCCCGCAGTCGCAGCGGACCAGCGACCTCGTCGACCGGCTGCGCACCGACATCCTTCCCCGGGCCGAGAGCGGGACCTCGCTCGCCGTCGATGTCGGTGGTGTCACCGCGAGCTACGACGACTTCGCGAAGGTGATCGTCGGCAAACTTCCGCTCTTCGTCGGTGTGGTGATCGCGCTCGGCTGTCTGCTCCTGCTGCTGGCGTTCCGCTCCCTCGGTATTCCGGTCAAGGCCGCGGTGATGAACGTGGCAGCGGTGGCCTCCGCGTTCGGGGTCGTCATCGCCGTCTTCCAGTGGGGATGGGGGAGCGAACTGCTGGGGCTCGGCAGGGCGGGACCCATCGAGCCCTTCCTGCCGGTGATCATGGTCTCGGTGCTCTTCGGGCTCTCCATGGACTACCAGGTCTTCCTGGTCAGCCGGATGTACGAGGAGTGGCGTGAGACCGGCGACAACCGGCGTGCCGTCCGGATCGGCCTCGCCGAGACCAGCCGTGTGATCAACTCCGCGGCCGTCATCATGATCTCGGTCTTCCTCGCCTTCGTGCTCAGCGGCGACCGGGTCATCGCGATGTTCGGGATCGCCCTCGCCGCAGCTGTCGCGCTCGACGCCTTCGTCCTGCGCACACTCCTGGTCCCGGCCCTGATGCACCTGCTCGGCCGGGCCAACTGGTGGCTGCCCGGCTGGCTGGACCGGCGGCTGCCCCGGATCAGTATCGAGGCGCCCGCCCCCGGTGCCCGTGCGAGGATTCCGGCGGAGCGCACGCCCGTGGTGGAGGAGAGTCATGTTCGCGATATCGCTCGGTGACGGCGCCGAGCTGGGGCCCCTGGAGCCCTGGCAGGCAGAGGAGTACCTCGCCCATATCGACCGGGGGCGCGACTTCATCGGTCAGTACATCAAGCTGACCGACGTGGCCGTGGACCTCCCGTCGGCGCGGGCGTTCCTCCAGTCGTACGCGGACAGGCAGGCGGCGGACGGCGGCCGGATCTTCGGCATCAGGCTGGACGGCACGCTGGTGGGAGGGGTCCTTTTCCCGCACTTCGACGCCGCGACGGGCTGCTGCGAGGTCGGCTGCTGGCTGGAGCCCGCCGCGGTGGGACGCGGACTGATCACCCGCGCCGCAGGACTCCTCATCGACTGGGCGGTGGACGTGCGCGGGATGCACCGCGTCGAATGGCAGGCCGCCCGCGGGAACACCGGCTCCGTCAACGTCGCGAAGCGGCTCGGAATGGTGCACGAGGGCGTCCTGCGGCAGAACCACCTCCATCGGGGGACCCGGTACGACACCGAGGTCTGGGCCCTCCTGGCGTCCGAGTGGAAGGCGCACAGAGAGCATTAAGCCCGCTCTCAGAAAGTGCCCCTAGCGTGCGCCGTATGAACGCCACCACCAAGACCGACACGACCGACGACTCCGCCGCCAAGGTGCAGGACGCCGAGGCCGAAGAGGCCGCGGCGGAGGCGACCGCCGAGGACAACGACATCGACGCGGACGAAGCCGCGGCGGAGGCCGCAGCCGAGGAAGCGGCCCAGGAGGCCGAACTGGCGGGGAACAGCCCCGCTGCCGCCCGCCCCGGGATCGGCGCGGGCGCGGCGGCCGTCGTCGCCGCAGCGCTCGGCTTCGTCGGGCTCTCCGGCAGCTGGATGGGCAAGGTGCTCTCCGAGCGCGAGACCCTGACCGGCCAGCTGAAGCTCTCCCAGGGCGCCAGCGCCTCGCAGCAGATCCACGAGGTGTACGCCGACTCCTGGCACACCACCGCTCTCGTCAACGGCGTCTTCGCACTGCTGGCACTGATCGTCGGGGCCCTCGTACTGGCCCGTCCGTTCTTCAGCTTGCCCGTCCGCCGGCAGGCCGTCTGGGTCCGGGCCGTCTCCTGGGGCGCTGTCGGCGTCGCCGTCATCGGCCTGATCGTCGCCGTCGGCATGTACTTCGACCTGTTCGCCGCGCTCCCGTCCGCCCCCGCCACCGCGCCCGCACCAACCCAGTAAAACCGCAGGACCGGAACCTGTAAGGCATCCCCGAGGGGGCCTGGGCCGTACGTAAGCACTCACGTACCGCGCCTAAGGCCCCCTCCGCCATGAGGATCGGGCACTCGCCCGATGCGGCGAACCCCCCTGGGAGACGAGAGTCGAGGCATCGAAGGAAGCCGCGACCGGCCTCCGCCCACAGGGGAGAACATCATGATCCAGCAGGACCTCCAGAAGGCCCACGCCGCCGACCTCACCCGACGCGCCGAGGCCGGACGGCTCGCAGCCCAGGCACTCAAGGCCCGCAGGGCCGCCCGCCGTTCCGGCCGGGACGACACGGAGGGGAAGGTGAGGGCACTGCGCGACCTGTTCGCCCACGCGGCCTGATGCACGGCGCACCGCCCGGCCCGGACCGCACGTCGGCAGACGGCACCCCTCGTACGGGTGCCGCACTGTCCGACCCCTGTGCCATGCTCGGCCCTGTGGAGATCACCTCGGTCAGCCCGGTATTCGTCGGTCGCGCCGATGAGTTGGCCGCCCTCGGCGAAGCGCTCTCGCGCGCCACGGCAGGGGAGCCGCAGGCGCTGCTCATCGGAGGAGAGGCCGGGGTCGGCAAGACCAGACTCATCGAGGAGTTCACCGAGGGGGCGGGCCGCACCGGGGCCGTCGTCGCGGTCGGCGGCTGTGTCGAGATCGGCGCCGACGGCCTTCCGTACGCCCCGTTCTCCACCGCCCTGCGCGCACTGCGCCGCCGTCTCCCCGACGAGATGGCCGCGGCGATCGAGGGCCAGGAGGGCGAACTGGCCAGAATCCTGCCCGAATTGGGGGAGACCGGCAGACGGACGGACCACGAGGACGGCACGGCACGGCTCTTCGAGCTGACCTCACGGCTGCTGGAGCGGATAGCCGCCGACCGTACGGTGGTACTGGTCCTGGAGGACCTGCACTGGGCCGA
Source organism: Streptomyces sp. NPDC059398 (assembly GCF_042751845.1). Lineage (NCBI taxonomy): Bacteria > Bacillati > Actinomycetota > Actinomycetes > Kitasatosporales > Streptomycetaceae > Streptomyces > Streptomyces sp. NPDC059398. The sequence continues at coordinate 120,565 of NZ_JBHYWP010000003.1, forward strand.
CGCATCGACGCGCCATCTGCTCGCCTATCTCTTCCGGACCCTCAGCAGCGGGCGCCTCGTGGTCGTCGCCACCTACCGGGCCGACGACATCCACCGCCGCCATCCACTGCGCCCGCTCCTGGCGGAACTGGACCGGCTGCGTACGGTCCGCCGGATCGACCTGGCCCGTTTCACCCGGTCCGAGGTACGCCTCCAGCTGACCGGCATCCTCGCCGCCGAGCCGGAACCGGCGCTGGCCGACGAGATCTTCGCCCGCTCCGACGGCAATGCCTTCTTCGTCGAGGAACTGGCCGTCTGCACCGGCACCGGTGCGGTGTCCGGGATCAGCGACTCACTGCGCGACCTGCTGCTGGTCCGGGTCGAAGCCCTGTCCGACCACGCCCAGCGGGTTGTCCGGTTCGCGGCCGAGGGCGGCTCGACCGTCGAGTATCCGCTGCTCGCCGCCGTGACCCGGCTGTGCGAGGACGAGCTGATCGAGGCGTTGCGGGCCGCTGTCGGGGCCGGCATCCTGATCGCCGCGCCGGACGGCGCCGGTTACCGCTTCCGCCACTCCCTGGTCCGTGAGGCCGTCAGTGACGATCTGCTGCCGGGCGAGCGTTCCCGTATCAACCGCCAGTGCGCGGAGGCGCTGGAGGCCGACCCCTCGCTCGTACGGGCCGACGCGCGCACCACCCGGCTCGCCGGCTACTGGTACTACGCACACGACGCGGCGAAGGCCCTGCCCGCCGTACTGCTGGCCTCCGCGGAGGCCCGTCAGCGCCACGCCTACGCCGAGCAACTGCGGCTCCTGGAGCGGGCGATGGAGCTGTGGGACAGTGTGCCCGCCGGTGTACGGGAGGGGCTGCGGCCGATGGACTCGGCCGACGCCTACCCGGTCTGCGGATGCGATCCCGGGACATCCGCACCCTCCGCGGTGCGCTATCTCGACCTGCTCGCCGAAGCGGTGGTCGCCGCGCGCTGCTGCGGTGAGCGCGAACGGGCCCTGAAGATCGCCAAGAAGGCCCTGCGGATCATCGACGGCGGCGCCGACGACGCTCTGCGCGCCGCCTGGTTCTGGACCGAGCGGGCCAAGCTGGAACAGAGCCTGGCCCGGGGCAACGGCTGGCGGGAGATCGCCGCCGCCCAGGAGCTGGTGCGGGGGCTGCCGCCGTCGGCCGTCCACGCCCAGGTCCTCGCCACCGCGGCGGGCTGGGCGATGCTCCATGAACCGGGACCCGACAGCTTGTCCGCGGCCGAATGCGCCGTGGACTACGCCCGGCTGGTCGGCGCCGAGGAGACCGAACTGAACGCCCGCCTCACCCTCGGCGGCCTCCTGATCGACTCCGGCGATGTCGAGACCGGGCTTGCCACCATGCGGGCGGCCCTCCGGCGGACGGCCGAACTCGGCCTGGTGTCCGAAGCCTGCCGCGCCCACACCAACCTGATGTCGCACCTGGAGGCCATCGGCCGATCCGACGAGGCCGTCGATGTGGGGACCGCCGGGGTCGCCCTCGCGGGCAAGTACGGCCTGCGGGACCAGGAGGCATGGGTCCGGAGCAACCTGACCGACTCACTCTTCGCCCTGGGCCGCTGGGGCGAGGCGTCGGCCTGCGCCCAGTGGGTGCTGAGGGGCGCGCAGAGCGCCAAGCCCCGGGGGAACGTCTGTCTGCGACTGACGGATCTGGCGCTGCTCCGCGGCGAGCGGACCGAGGCGGCCGGGCACCTCGCGTCCGCCCGGGCCCACTTCGGCACCCATGACCCGATGCCCCAGCACGCCATCCCCCTGGCCAGACTCACCCTGGGGATCCTGGCCGCCCAGGGCCGGCCGGCGGAGGCCCGCGAGGTCCTGGCCGACACCGTGGCGGCCGGATTCCCTCCCGGCACCCAGCGGTACGGCTGGCCACTGCTTCTTGCGGCCGCCACCGCCGAGGCGAACACCCGCGGCCTGCCGGCGGCCGAGCCGGGCCGCGCGCAGGCCCTGGCCCTCATCCGCGCGACAGCGATGCGGCTCGCCACCCCCGTACCGCTCTGGGCGGCCTACGCCCTCCATGTGAGCGCCGAGTTGGCCCGAGCCGACGGTCGCGACCGGCCGGAGCACTGGAGCGCCGCCGCCGAGGCCCTGGAGCCGCTGGAACGGCCTTACGAGCTGGCGCAGGTGCAGGTCCACTGGGCCGCCGCCCTGCTCGCGCATGGCTCCGCCCGGGAGCCCGACCGTGAACGCGCGGCGCGGCTGCTCCGCGGCAGTCTGGCCACGGCCGATCGGCTGGGCACCCGCCCGCTGGCCGAGGAGATCGGATTGCTCGCACAGCGGGCCAGACTCCCGCTCACCGAAGCCGCGGACGACCACCCCCGGCCCGCTGCCGCACGGAAGGGCGTGCGCAGCCCGGTCGACGACTTCGGCCTCACCAGCCGTGAGCAGGACGTCCTGCGGCTGGTCGCGGCGGGCCGCACCAACCGGCAGATAGCCGAGACGCTGTTCATCGCACCCAAGACGGCGAGCGTGCATGTCTCCCACATCCTGGCCAAGCTCGGTGTCACCGGCCGTGGGGAGGCCGCCGCACTGGTCCACCGGCTGCACCTCTTCACCGACTCCGGCGTCGATACGGCAGGCTCCACGGACGCGGCAGGTGCAGCGGGCACATCAGATGCAGTGGGCACAGCAGATACAGCGGTCCGTGTGCCGGAGAACGCCGTTCAGGACACCGCGGGGGTTGGCTGAGGGTGCGGGCCGGCTGGGTGGCCCGAGCCGCCTCAGCTGTCCGCTCCTCTCGGCCGGCTGCTGTTCTCAGCCGTCCTCCGCCCTCAGCGGGCGGGGTCGTCCGCTGACCGGCTTCGGCCACGAGAAGGGACAGCCAGCCCCTCAAGAGCGGTCCGCATGGCGCTCGGCCGACAGATCAGGAAGGCGCACCGGACAGGACGTTCACCTGGCCGCTGTCGAGTGAGTAGTAGGCGCCGACCACGGCCAGGGAGCCCTTGGCCACAAGGGGGGCCAGATCCTTGTTGGAGCGCAGACCGGCCGCGGTCAACCTGACCTGGGCGCGGGCCATGGTCTCGGTCGGGTCGGCGCCCCCTTCCCGGACTGCCTGTTCGTACGCGGGCTGCATGGCCTTGACGATCGCCTGCAGGTTGCCGGGCAGCGGTTTGCCGTCACACAGGGACGTGTACGCCGCCTTGATGGCTCCGCAGCGCTGATGCCCGAGGACCACGATGAGGGGGGTGCCACTCGTCATGGGCCCGTACTCGACGGAGCCGGTGACGACCGGGCCGACCGCTTCTCCGCCCGTGCGCATCACGTAGAGGTCGCCCAGGCCGGTGTCGAAAAGGAGCTCAGGAAGTACCCGGAGTCGATGCACGAGAGGACCGAGCCGAAAGGCTCCTGCTTCTGGGCCAGGAGCCGGCACCGGCAGGGCACTCGTGCTGGTGCAGGTCGCCGGGCCTCAGATGGGATCGGGCCCCACTCCCGGCGCTGGTGGCCAGGCCTCCAACGGGAGCTGGCCCTACGCCTGCCCCCGCCCATGCCCCTGGTGCTGGTCCTCGTGCCGGCCCTCGTCCTGGCTCTGGTCCTCGTCCTGGCTCTTGTCATTGGGCCGGATGGTCACTGTGCCCGAGTCCAGGTCTATCGGGCCGCGTCCCGGATCGCCGTCGTTGAGATCGACGCGGGACAGCTCAAGCCGCTTGTTCTCGTCCTCGGTGTGCTTACGCCCAGGTGCGAAGAGCTGCTCTATCAGGTTGAACATCCAGACCCCCTGGGGGTGAGCCCCGGCCGGGCTCCCGTGCGGTGAGCCCTCCTCAGCGTAACCCCGGCTACTTCACCTCCAGCTGAAGGATCCGGTCGTCCCCGGCCTTGGGCCTGCCCCGTGAGTCGGTGTTGCTCGTGACCAGCCACAGCCTGTCCCCGCCTGCGGAGACCACGGTGCGCAGCCGCCCGTACCTGCCCTGGAGGAAGGCCTGCGGCCGGGCCGACGGCTTGTCGCCGTCGAGCGGGATCCGCCACAGCCGCTCGCCGCGCAGGGACGCCATCCAGAGGGATCCCTCGGCGTAGGCGATACCACTCGGGGAGGCGTCCGCCGGCTTCCACTGCTCCACGGAGCCAGTGAAGGCCCCCTTTCCTGCCTTGCCCTCCACTTCCGGCCAGCCGTAGTTCTTCCCGGGACGGATCAGGTTCAGCTCGTCCCAGGTGTCCTGGCCGAACTCGTCGGCCCACAGCTGCCCGTCCGTGTCCCAGGCGAGGCCCTGCACATTGCGGTGCCCGTAGGAGTAGACGACGGAGTCGGCCCAGGGATCGCCGTGCACCGGCTGTCCGTCCGGTGTCATCCGGAGGATCTTGCCGCCCAGCGACTTCCTGTCCTGGGCCAGGCCCCGGTCGCCGGTCTCGCCGGTGCCCGCGTAGAGCATCTTGTCCGGTCCGAAGGCGATGCGTCCGCCGTTGTGAAGGGCTCCCTTCGGGATGCCCTTGAAGACCGTGTCGGGTGCTCCCAGCTGCTGCCCAGTCGGCTGCTTCGCGTCGTAGAACATACGCGCGATGCGGTTGTCGGAGGTGGTGGTGAAGTACGCGTACACCAGGTGGTCCGAGGCGTACGTGGGGGAGACCGCTATGCCCAGCAGCCCGCCCTCACCGGCAGGGGCCACCCCCGGGACCTTTCCGACGGCCGTCTTCCGGCCGGTTCCGGCATCGACCTTGATGATCGTCCCCCGGTCGCGTGAGGAGACCAGCAGGTCCCCCTCGGGGAGGACCGCGACCCCCCACGGCGAATCGAGACCCGTGGTGAGGGTCGAGACGATCTTCACCGCCCCCTTCGCCGGTGGGACGGCCCGGGACGGAGAGGGCGACGCGGAGGTGCCCGTGTGCGGCCCTGGGGCGCGGGCCGTGCCCGGTGGGCCATCGCCGCCCGCGGTCGAGCACCCGACGGCCGACAACAGCAGGACCGAGGCCAACACGGCTGTCACAGCTGGACGTTGCACGGTTCTGATCCCTTCGACGACGGCACAGCTACTGTTCATACACCGCAGGCCCGTCGCCGGTTCCCACTCCGGTCCGTACAGCTCCGAAGGCGCGACCCGTCCAGCCCCCGGGAGCGCCGTCCGTCCAGCGCCCCCGGGAGTGCCGCCCGCGCAGTCTCGACCGGTGCCCGCGCAGTCTCGACGTTGCCCGCGCAGCCGCGACGGTGCCCGTACACATACCCGTCCGGTTGCACCTGGCCGGGGCCCCGTCCGGGTGCACCGGCCACGGGCCGTCTCAGTCCCAGGAGCCGCGTGCGGGCGGCAGCTCCGCGATCTCCGCGAGATCCTCCGCCGTCGGCGCCAGTTCCGCGGCGCGGGCGTTCTCCGTGGCCCACTGCTCCTGCTTGGTCCCCGGCACCGGCACCACCTGCGGCCCCTGCCTCAGCACCCAGGCCAGCGCCACCTGGGCCGGGGTCGCCCCGAGCCGGTCCGCGATCCGCCGCAGCCCCGCCACCACGGGCTGGTTCGCCGCCATCATCTCGGCCGTGAACCGCGGATGCCTGGCCCGCACATCATCGGGCTCGAAGCCCTGCCCCGGGGTGAGGGTGCCCGTGAGGAAACCGTTCCCCAGCGGCATCGCGGCCAGGAACCCCACCCCACGCGCCTCGCACCACGGCAGCAGGGTGTCGAGAGCGTCCCGGGACCACACCGAGAGTTCGGCCTGCACGGCGCTCACCGGGAAAACCTGCTGCACCCGGTCCAGCTGCCGGACCGTCCCGTCGTGCAGGCGGGCGCCGGAGCGCCGGGAGGCGCGCGCTCCCACCGCGCAGAAACCGAGGGCCCGCACCTTTCCCGCCGCTACCAGTTCGGCCATGGCCCCCCAGGTCTCCTCGACCGGCACCTCGGGATCGGCCCTGTGCAGCTGGTAGAGGTCGATCACATCGGTCTGCAGCCGCCGCAGCGAGGCATCGCAGGCCCGGCGTATATAACCGGGTCTGCCGTTGGCCACGATGTGCTGTTCGCCCGCCAGGAGGCCACACTTGGTGGAGAGGAAGACATCGGCCCGGCGCTCCCTCAGGACCCGGCCCAGCAGCAGTTCATTGGTGAACGGGCCGTACATGTCGGCTGTGTCGAGCAGGGTCGAGCCGGCGTCGAGTGCGGCGTGCACGGCGCGCAGCGAACGGTCCCCGCGTTGCTGAGAGCTGGTGTACGCCCAGCTCATCGGCATACAGCCGAGCCCGATAGCGCCCACTTCGAGCGCTGCCGCCCCGATTGTCCTGCGCTCCACCTGGCCGCATCCTCCCTCTTCCCGTCCCCCAAACTAACCTCCGGATCATGACTGCTGATGTGTGGCTCCCCTTCCCGCCCGACGAGATCGACGGCCTGCCCGACAAGCTCCGTTACCGGTTCTGGGACGGCGGTCCGCAGTACCCCGCCGACCCCGCCGACTGCGCCTATTACGTGGTCCCCTACATGAAGGGCACGGAGGTCGCGCTGCGCCCGCTCGGCGAGATGACGCGTGTGCGCGTCGTACAGACCCTCACGGCCGGTGTCGACGACGTACGGCAGGGCCTGGGCGGCCTCCACGCCGGCGTCCGGCTCTGCAACGCGCGTGGTGTGCACGAGGCGTCCACCGCCGAACTCGCCCTCACCCTGATGCTGGCCTCGCTGCGCGGGATACCCGATTTCGTTCGCGGTCAGCAGAGTGAGGACTGGCGGTCCGGTTTCCGGCCCGCGCTCGCCGACGGGACGGTACTGATCGTGGGGTACGGGTCGATCGGCGCCGCGATCGAGGACCGGCTCGTTCCCTTCGAGTGTGCGCGGGTGGTGCGCGTCGCGCGCTCCTCTCGCACTACGGAGCGCGGTCAAGTGCACGCATTCAACGAACTGTCGGAGCTGCTGCCGGGCGCGGACGTCGTCGTCCTCTCCACGCCGCTCACCGAACAGACCAGGGGGCTGGTGGACGCGGACTTCCTGGCGGGCATGAAGGACGGCGCGCTGCTGGTGAACGTCGCGCGCGGCCCCGTCGTCGACACCGAGGCGCTCCTCGCCGAGCTGGAGACGGAACGGCTGCGCGCGGCCCTCGACGTCACGGACCCCGAACCGCTGCCCGCCGGACACCCGTTGTGGCACGCGCCCGGCTGCCTCATCAGCCCCCACGCGGGCGGTGCCACCTCGGCGTTCACCCCCCGCGCCAAGCGGCTGCTGGCCTCGCAGCTGACCCGGTTCGCGGCGGGTCAGCAGCCGGAGAATGTCGTAATGACGACCGAATAGGCGCGTTCTGCAGGCGTTCGGATGCGCAGTGTGTCCACAACTCTCCTACTCGTAACGGAGCGTAGAGACGCTATGTCCCTGAGTGACGGTACTGGTGTATCGTCCGGTTGGGGGCTCCGCCGGGCAAGGTCACGGTGCGGGGGAGCGTACAGATTCCGAGGGGGCGACGGGCGATGCACGGCCAATGGACGAACCAGCTGACGCGGTGGGGCCATCGACGGCGTCCCCGGCGGACCACCCTGTGCAGAACGGGCCCATGCGGTGCGATGCCGCCGTTGGTGCCTCCGGGGGAGGAGCGGTGAGTGCGCCGGGGGCGCTGCTTGCCCGGCGGCCGGCCTCCGGCGGTCCGGCGGGCCTGCTCTCCCAGTTGCTCCTCGCCCTGGTGTGCGGAGGATATGCCGTCGGCTCCGCGTTCGACTGGGGCTCCACACAACTGGCCCTCGTGATGGGTGACTTCGGCCTCAGCTTCGCCGCAGCCCTGGCAGCGGTCTCCTGCTTCCTCTACGCGCGTACCCGGGAGATCAGGTTCCGGCCCGCCTGGCTGCTCTTCTCGGTCTCCTCCGCGATGGCCGCGCTGGGGAACGGGGTCTGGGGCTGGTACGAGGTCATCCTGCAGGTGCCGGTGCCCAGTCCGTCCCTCGCCGACCTCTTCTTCCTCTGCTTCGCGCCGCCTGCCATCGTGGGGCTGCTGGTGCTCGCCAAGCGCCCCGTCACCCGGGCCGGTTGGGTCTGCCTGGTGCTGGACGCCTGGCTCATCGGCGGCTCACTGCTGACGCTCTCCTGGAGCCTCGCGCTCGCGCACACCACGCGGCTGGAGGGCAAGCACGAGAGCGTGGCCCACGCGGCCCTCTCGCTCGCCTACCCGCTCCTGGACATCGTCCTGGTGTCCATGGTGCTCGCCCTGCACTTCCGCAGGTCCAACGCCAACCGATCCGCGATCAACACCGCCATCGCCGGGCTCGCGCTGACCGTCCTCTCCGATGCCCTGTTCACCTCGCCCCTGTTGCGCGCGAGTTACCACTCGGGCCAGTTGCTCGACGCCGGCTGGTTCGCGGGGTCGCTGCTCCTCGCGTACGCCCCGTGGGCGGCGCGGCGGGGAGCCAGCGGCTTCACCGGGACGGACCCGGTGCCCGTGGAGCGGGGAATCCGCCACGCGGGCCATCTGAGCCGCCCGATCGCCGGATCGCTCGCCGCCCTCACGCCGTATCTCGCCGCGGCGGTCTGCACCCTCGGCATCCTCGACAACGTGATCGACGGCCGCAGAGTGGACCGGGTGGTCGTCTTCACCGGCTGTACGGTCGTGCTCGCCCTGGTCGTACGACAGGGCATCATGCTCGTCGACAACATCGCGCTCACCCATGAGCTGGCCCAGAAGGAGAACCACTTCCGCTCCCTGGTGCAGGGGTCGAGCGATGTCATCATGATCGCCGCGCCCACCGGCATCCTGCGGTACGTCAGCCCCGCCGCCTCAGGCGTCTACGGGCGGGACGCCGAGGAGCTCATCGGCTCGGAGCTCGCCTCGCTCATCCACTCCGAGGATCTGGGGCGCGTCGTCCACGAGGTGCGGCGGTTTCTGGCCGCATCGCCCGCCACCGAGCCCACCACCCGGATCGAATGCCGCTTCCGGTCGGGCACCGGCGACTGGCTCAATGTCGAGTCCACGGTCAACCGCCACCAGGGCGGCCTGATCTTCAACAGCAGGGACGTGACCGAACGAGTCAGGCTCCAGGCGCAGTTGCAGCACAACGCCGAGCACGATCCGCTCACCGATCTGCCCAACCGTGCGCTCTTCACCGACCGGGTCCGCAAGGCGCTCGTCGGGCGCAGGGCGACGGACCACGGCACGGCGGTGCTCTTCATCGACCTGGACGGATTCAAGGCGGTGAACGACACCATCGGTCACCAGGCCGGGGACGAGCTGCTGATCCAGGCGGCCCGCCGCCTCCAGGAATCGGTCCGGGCCGCGGACACGGCGGCCCGGCTCGGCGGCGACGAGTTCGCGGCGCTGATCATCGGCAACGGCGGCCGGGACCAGCCCGCCCGCGAGTGCCAGGTCCACGAGATCGCCGACCGGCTGCGGCTGCGGCTCTCCGAGCCGTACCGGATCGAGGGCAGCGAGGTGCGGGTCGCGGCCTCCATCGGTGTCGCCTTCGCGGAGCCGGGCATCACCCCGACCGACCTGATGCGCAACGCCGACCTCGCCATGTACCGGGCGAAGGCCGGCGGCAAGAACCGCGTCGAGCTCTACGCACCGCAGATGCAGGCCGAGGTCGTCCGCAGGACCGAACTGACCGCCCGCCTCCGCTCCGCGCTGCACGACGGCGAATTCGCCCTGCTGCACCAGCCGGTGGTGAATCTCACCACCGGCCGGATCGCCGCCGTCGCCGCCCAGGCGCGCTGGCGGTCGACCCAGGGCATCCTCTTCACCCCGGCGGAGTTCCTCCAGGTCCAGGAGACCGGGGACATGGCCGAGGGCGCCCGCACCGGTGAGCTGGGCCGCTGGCTGCTGGAGGAGGCCGTCGAACAGGCCGCCGACCGTGGGGTCGCCGGGCACCAGGTGCCGGTGGCCGTGCGCCTCTCCGCCCGCAGGCTGCTGGACAGGTCCATGCCCCTCGGGTCCATCGAGGCGCTCCTCACCCGGCACGCGCTGCCCTCCGGCGCCCTGGTCATCGAGATCGCCGACAGCGATCCGCGGATCCCCTTCGAGGAGCTGGAGCGCCGTCTGATGGTCCTGCGCAGACATGGTGTGCGCATCGCCCTGGACGGGTTCGGCCGGGGCTACGCCGCGATAAACGCCCTTCGGCGGCTCCCCGTCGACGTACTCAAACTGGACCGCGGGCTGGTCGATGGGGTCGTGGAGTCGGCGCGGCTGCACAAGATCACCAGTGGGCTGCTGCGCATCGCCTGCGACCTGGGCATGCAGTCCGTCGCGGACGGGGTCGACTTACCCGAACAGGTGAGCGCGCTGCGCTCGATGGGGTGTACGCACGGGCAGGGCATGGCGTTCTCCGGGCCGCTCGACGAGTACCGGCTGCGCCGCTCCCTGAGCCGTTCGCGCTTCCCCCTGCCGGGCGGCACGGCCAGGCCGGTCCTGCTCGGAACACGGGGGACGCGGTCCTTCGCTGGTTCAAATAATGAGACGCCCGTCCCACCCACTTGACAGTAAGCAGGGGCCGGGAGGAAGGTCAGTGCCATGACCACCCGAATTCTCGTACTTGGAAAGCGCGTCGGCTGAAGCAGAGCTCCTCACCAGCTCCGCTCAACGCACCCGACGCGCTCCCCTCGCTTGCCTCACGGCACGGGGGGTTTTTTGTTGCACCAGCACCATCCGAACACCGTGAAAATCCCCGCAAAAACCCTCAGCTTCGAGAAGAGAATGCCGATGACCGAGCAGGCCACCGGGGCCCACCACCCGCAGCCGCGGGCCCGTAACGGCGGACCGTCGTCCGCCACCGTCGAGCACGTCACGGGCGCGCAGTCCCTCATCCGTTCTCTTGAGGAAGTCGGCGCCGATACGGTATTCGGCATCCCCGGTGGTGCGATCCTCCCGGCGTACGACCCGATGATGGACTCCACCCGGGTGCGCCACATCCTGGTCAGGCACGAGCAGGGCGCGGGCCACGCGGCCACCGGTTACGCACAGGCCACCGGCAAGGTCGGGGTGTGCATGGCCACGTCGGGTCCGGGCGCCACCAACCTGGTCACGCCGATCGCCGACGCGCACATGGACTCGGTCCCGCTGGTCGCGATCACCGGGCAGGTGGCTGCCGCCTCGATCGGTACGGACGCCTTCCAGGAGGCGGACATCTGCGGCATCACAATGCCGATCACCAAGCACAACTGGCTGGTCACCGACGCGGCCGACATCCCGCGAGTGATCGCCGAGGCGTTCCACGTCGCCGCGACCGGACGCCCGGGCCCGGTGCTGGTGGACATCGCCAAGGACGCCCTGCAGGCGCAGACGACGTTCTCCTGGCCGCCGCAGCAGGAGCTGCCCGGCTACCGGCCGGTCACCAAGCCGCACGCCAAGCAGATCCGTGAGGCCGCCCGGCTGATCGCGCAGTCGAAGCGCCCGGTGCTGTACGTCGGCGGCGGTGTCATCAAGGCGCACGCCACCGCGGAGCTCAAGGTGCTCGCCGAGCTGACCGGGGCACCGGTCTCCACCACGCTGATGGCGCTCGGCGCGTTCCCCGACAGCCACCCGCAGCATGTGGGCATGCCCGGGATGCACGGTGCGGTGACCGCGGTGACCGCACTGCAGAAGTCAGACCTGCTGATCGCGCTCGGCACCCGCTTCGACGACCGGGTCACCGGCAAGCTCGACAGCTTCGCGCCGGACGCCAAGGTCATCCACGCGGACGTCGACCCCGCCGAGATCGGCAAGAACCGCCTGGTGGACGTCCCGATCGTCGGGGATGCCCGGGAGGTCATCGCCGACCTGGTGCAGGCCGTCCAGGCCGAGCACACCGAGGGCACCATGGGCGCCGCCGCCCAGAAGCGGTACGCGGACTGGTGGACGGACCTGAACCGCTGGCGCGACACCTACCCGCTCGGCTACGACCTGCCCGAGGACGGCAGCCTCTCGCCGCAGCAGGTCATCGAGCGTATCGGCCGTGCCGCCGACGCGGACACGATCTTCGCGGCGGGCGTCGGCCAGCACCAGATGTGGGCCTCGCACTTCATCCAGTACGAGCAGCCCGCCACCTGGCTGAACTCCGGCGGCGCCGGAACGATGGGCTACGCGGTCCCGGCCGCGATGGGCGCCAAGGCCGGCATGCCGGACCGGATGGTCTGGGCGATCGACGGTGACGGCTGCTTCCAGATGACCAATCAGGAACTGACCACCTGCGCGCTCAACAACATCCCGATCAAGGTCGCCATCATCAACAACGGCGCCCTCGGCATGGTCCGCCAGTGGCAGACCCTCTTCTACAACCAGCGCTACTCCAACACGGTGCTGCACTCCGGCCCCGGCGCCGACGGCGTCGCGGCGGACGGCAAGGGGAGCGGCGGCACCCGCATCCCGGACTTCGTGAAGCTCTCCGAGGCCATGGGCTGTGTGGCGCTGCGCTGCGAGCGCCCCGAGGACCTGGACAAGGTCATCGCCGAGGCGAACGCCATCAACGACCGCCCGGTCGTGGTCGACTTCATCGTCCACGAGGACGCGATGGTCTGGCCCATGGTGGCCGCCGGTACCTCCAACGACGAGGTCATGGCCGCCCGCGGTGTCCGCCCCGACTTCGGCGACAGCGAAGAGAACTGAGACAGAGAGAGACCGACGACATGTCCACCAAGCACACGCTCTCCGTCCTGGTCGAGAACACACCGGGCATCCTCGCCCGGATCGCCGCCCTGTTCTCCCGCCGCGGCTTCAACATCGACTCGCTCGCCGTGGGCGTCACCGAACACCCCGACATCTCCCGCATCACCATTGTGGTGAGTGTCGAAGACCTGCCGCTGGAGCAGGTGACGAAGCAGCTCAACAAGCTGGTCAACGTCCTGAAGATCGTCGAACTCGAGCCCGGCGCTGCGATCCAGCGCGAGCTCGTCCTGGTGAAGGTCCGCGCCGACAACGAGACCCGCTCCCAGATCACCGAGATCGTCCAGCTGTTCCGCGCCAAGACCGTGGACGTCTCACCGGAGGCCGTGACCATCGAGGCCACCGGAGGGACCGACAAGCTGGACGCGATGCTGAAGATGCTGGAGCAGTACGGCATCAAGGAGCTCGTCCAGTCCGGGTCGATCGCCATAGGCCGCGGCGCGCGCTCCATCACCGACCGCAGCCTGCGGGCGCTCGAACGCAGCGCCTGAGCGGCCCCCGGGTGCCCGCCGAGCCGTTGGGCACCCGGCGGCCCCAGCCGTGCGCGCGGCGCCCGGCCGCTCGCATGGCGAGACCCGAAAACCTTCCCTCACCCGCCCGCCGTACGGTGGGCCGTAACACCTGCACACCAAGGAGATATCCCAGTGGCCGAGCTTTTCTACGACGACGATGCCGACCTGTCGATCATCCAGGGCCGCAAGGTCGCAGTCATCGGATACGGCAGCCAGGGCCACGCCCACGCGCTGTCGCTGCGTGACTCGGGTGTCGACGTCCGTGTCGGTCTGCACGAGGGCTCCAAGTCCAAGGCCAAGGCCGAGGAGCAGGGCCTGCGCGTGGTGACCCCCGCCGAGGCGTCCGCCGAGGCCGACGTCATCATGATCCTCGTCCCGGACCCGATCCAGGCCCAGGTCTACGAGGAGTCCATCAAGGACAACCTGAAGGACGGCGACGCGCTGTTCTTCGGCCACGGTCTGAACATCCGCTTCGACTTCATCAAGCCGCCGGCCAACGTCGACGTCTGCATGGTCGCCCCGAAGGGCCCGGGTCACCTGGTCCGCCGTCAGTACGAGGAGGGCCGCGGCGTTCCGTGCATCGTGGCCGTCGAGCAGGACGCGTCGGGCAAGGGCCTGGAACTGGCGCTCTCCTACGCGAAGGGCATCGGCGGCACCCGCGCCGGCGTCATCAAGACGACCTTCACCGAGGAGACCGAGACCGACCTCTTCGGCGAGCAGGCCGTGCTCTGCGGCGGCACCGCCGCTCTGGTCAAGGCGGGCTTCGAGACCCTCACCGAGGCCGGCTACCAGCCGGAGATCGCGTACTTCGAGTGCCTCCACGAGCTCAAGCTGATCGTGGACCTCATGTACGAGGGCGGCCTGGAGAAGATGCGCTGGTCGATCTCCGAGACCGCCGAGTGGGGCGACTACGTCAGCGGCCCGCGCATCATCACGGACCAGACCAAGGCCGAGATGAAGAAGATCCTCGGTGAGATCCAGGACGGTACGTTCGCCAAGAACTGGATGGACGAGTACCACGGCGGTCTGAAGAAGTACAACGAGTACAAGAAGGCCGACGCGGACCACCTGCTGGAGACCACGGGCAAGGAGCTCCGCAAGCTCATGAGCTGGGTCGACAACGACGACGCATAAGCCATGAGGACAGGGGGCCTTCCGGTGCGGAACGGCCCCCTGTCCACCGCGGCCAACCACGTACGGGTGATCCTTCCGTACTGGCGGAATAAGTGGGCCGCAACGCCACTACACTGCTCAGAACATACGCGTCAGGCCCACAGCGTCGTGCGTCTTCCACGCGCCCAGCCCCTCCGCCTGCGGCCGTCGGGACGGCCCTCCGCAACGGACTTGTGAGGACTACGTGAGCTCGAAACCTGTCGTACTCATCGCTGAAGAGCTGTCGCCCGCCACGGTGGACGCGCTGGGACCCGACTTCGAGGTCCGGCACTGCAACGGCGCCGACCGCGCGGAGCTGCTGCCCGCCATCGCCGATGTGGACGCGATCCTGGTGCGCTCGGCGACCAAGGTCGACGCCGAGGCCGTCGCCGCGGCCAAGAAGCTGAAGATCGTCGCCCGTGCCGGTGTCGGCCTGGACAACGTCGACGTCTCGGCCGCCACCAAGGCCGGCGTCATGGTCGTGAACGCACCGACCTCCAACATCGTCACCGCCGCCGAGCTCGCCTGCGGTCTGCTGGTCGCCACCGCGCGCAACATCCCGCAGGCCAACAGCGCGCTCAAGAACGGCGAGTGGAAGCGTTCGAAGTACACCGGTGTCGAGCTGAGCGAGAAGACCCTCGGCGTCGTCGGCCTCGGCCGGATCGGTGTCCTGGTCGCGCAGCGCATGTCGGCCTTCGGCATGAAGATCGTCGCCTACGACCCCTATGTACAGCCCGCGCGCGCAGCCCAGATGGGCGTCAAGCTCCTCTCGCTCGACGAACTCCTCGAAGTCGCGGACTTCATCACCGTTCACCTCCCCAAGACCCCCGAGACGATCGGCCTGATCGGCGACGAGGCGCTGCACAAGGTGCAGCCGCACGTCCGGATCGTCAACGCCGCGCGGGGCGGGATCGTCGACGAGGAGGCGCTCGCCTCCGCGCTCAAGGAGGGCCGCGTCGCCGGTGCCGGTCTGGATGTGTACGCGAAGGAGCCCTGCACGGACTCCCCGCTCTTCCAGTTCGACCAGGTGGTCTGCACCCCGCACCTCGGTGCCTCCACGGACGAGGCGCAGGAGAAGGCGGGTGTCGCGGTCGCCAAGTCCGTACGGCTCGCGCTCGCCGGGGAGTTGGTCCCGGACGCGGTCAACGTCCAGGGCGGCGTGATCGCCGAGGACGTCCGCCCGGGGCTGCCGCTCGCCGAGAAGCTCGGCCGGATCTTCACCGCGCTGGCGGGCGAGGTCGCGGCCCGGCTCGATGTCGAGGTGTACGGCGAGATCACCCAGCACGACGTCAAGGTGCTCGAACTCTCCGCGCTCAAGGGCGTGTTCGAGGATGTCGTGGACGAGACCGTGAGCTATGTCAACGCTCCGCTCTTCGCGCAGGAGCGCGGTGTCGAGGTCCGCCTGACGACCAGCTCCGAGTCGCCCGACCACCGCAATGTCGTCACCGTCCGCGGAACCCTCGCGGACGGCGAGGAGGTCTCGGTCTCCGGCACGCTGGCCGGTCCGAAGAACCTCCAGAAGATCGTCTCCGTCGGTGCGTACGACGTGGATGTCGCGCTCTCCGACCACATGGTCGTGCTGCGCTACGCGGACCGTCCCGGAGTGGTGGGCGCCGTCGGCAAGATCCTCGGTGAGGCCGGGCTGAACATCGCCGGTATGCAGGTCTCGCGGGCCGCGGTGGGCGGCGAGGCGCTGGTCGTCCTGACCGTCGACGACACCGTACCGCCGGCCGTGCTCGCCGAGATCTCCGACGAGATCGGCGCCGCCTCGGCCCGTTCGGTCGACCTGACCGACTGATCTCCGCTCGTCACCGCCGTACCCGGCTCATAGACGCATGTCTTACACAGGCGTCTATGAGCCGGGTACGCTGCTGTCATGGGACATCGTGAGGATCTGCTCGAAGGCGCCAAGCGCTGCCTCCTCGAAAAGGGGTACGCGCGGACGACGGCCCGCGACATCGTCGCCGCCTCCGGTACGAATCTGGCCTCCATCGGCTACCACTACGGTTCCAAGGAGGCCCTGCTCAACCTGGCCTTCCTCAAGGTGACCGAGGAGTGGGGCGACGCGGTCGGCGAGGACTCCGGGGTCGACCCCTCGGCCATCACCGATCCGTACGAGCGCTTCGAGGCGGTGTGGGGCAAGGTCATCGGTTCCTACGAGGACAGCCGGGCACTCTGGCAGCTCCAGCTCGAAGTGATCTCGCGGGTCGAGGACGATCCCGAGCTGCGCAAGGCCATCGCCGGGCCGCAGCAGGAGGGCCGCACCGGACTCGCGCAGAACTTCCAGGGCATCGACGAGGAGGCCGAGCCGGAGAAGGCCCGGACGGCCGGTCTCGTCTACCAGGCGCTGCTCGCCGGGGTGATGATGCAGTGGCTGGTGGATCCGGCGACGGCCCCCTCCGCGCGGGACCTCGTGGACGGACTGCGGGCGATCACCGGAGACGACCGGACCGGCTGACTCGACTGCCCGGACCGGATACCGCGACTCGGCCGTCCGGGGCCGACCCCGCGACTCGGTCATCCGGGCCGGACGGCGTGCAGCGGACGGAACGGGCGGCGGGGACCGGCCCGTGGATGGACCGGTCCCCGCCGCCCGTTCGGCCGGTGTGGGGGCGTCAGCCGGCGGTGGGGGCTCCGGCCACCCGGCGTTCGCCGCCGTTCAGCTCCTGCCAGTACCGGTAGACATCGACCGCGCCGTCGTGCGACTCGTGGCGCATGGGCAGCCGGCGCTCGGTGTAGTCCTTGGCGAACTCGCCGTAGAAGGTGTCGAGTTCGAAGTACTTGCGGTCGTCGACATAGTGCGGCTCGTAGGCATCGCGGGTGGTGAGGAAGACCACCTCGTCGGGGGAGCAGTAGTACAGCGCCCCGAGGCACATCGGGCAGGGGTGGGCGAGGACGTAGATGGTGGCGCCCGCCAGGTGCTCCGTGCCCAGTTTCACGCATGCCTCACGGATGGCGAGGACCTCGGCGTGGGCCGTCGGGTCGTTGGTCTGGGCGACCTTGTTGGGGCTCTCGGCGAGGACGGCGCCGTCCTTGACGATGACGGTCGCGAACGGCCGGCCGCCGTCGGCGACGTTCTGCCGGGCGAGGTCGATGGTGCGCTGGGCGAAGTCCATGAGGATTCCTCCGGGATGTGAACGCGGGTGTGTGCGGGGGTGGCGGACGGGGACCGGATCCCGCTGCTCAGAAGGGCTTGGTGGGCAGGTACTTGCCGTCCAGGGTGATGATGGCGCGCTCGCCGCCCTCCGGGTCGGCGACCTTCCGCACGTCGAGCTTGAAGTTGATCGCGCTGATGATGCCGTCGCCGAACTGTTCGTGGACCAGCGCCTTGAGCGTGGTGCCGTAGACCTGCAGCATTTCGTAGAAGCGGTAGATCGTCGGGTCGGTCGGGATGCCGCCGGGGATCGAGCCCCGGGCCGGAATGGTCTGGAGCAGCGTCACCGCGTCGTCGTCCAGACCGAGCAGCCCGGCGACGGACTGCGCCGCCTCGGCGGGCAGGGCGTGCTGGCCGAGTACGGCGGCGGTGGTGAAGGCCGGGGACAGCCCTGCCGCGTCGGCGATCTGCTGCCAGGTCAGGTCCTTGCGGATCTTGGCCTCGACGGCGGCGACGGCCAGGTCCTGACGGGCGGTGGGGTCCAGCTGGGCATGGGTCATGAGCTTGGTACCTCTCGGTGTTCTGTGTGCCGCTTCCCGGGAGCCCGGCTGCGGCGGGTCATGAGCGGGTGGACGGCGAATCCGGGCGCGTGCCACGGCGGCCGGGTGCCAGGGGTGTACGGGGTCAGGCGGCCAGGGCGGTGCCGCGGCCGGTCACGGGGTCGAGCTCTTCGACGGTGCCGGTGGCGATGGAGTAGACCCAGCCGTGCAGGGCGACCGTGCCGGTGGCGAGGGCGCGGGCCACCGGGGGGTGGGCGGCCAGGTTCGCCAGTTGCGCGAGCACGTTCCGCCGGATCAGCGTGTCCACGGCTTCCGCTCCCGCTCCCGGGCGGGGCGTGGCCGTGGTGGGGCCGGCCGCGGGGGAGAGGTCCGCCTGCCGCAGCCAGTCGGCGACCGCCGGAGCGCCGGTCAGGTCGTGGCCCTCGGCCAGGGCGGTCATCGCGCCGCAGGCGGAGTGCCCGCAGACCACGATGTCGGAGACGCCCAGCACCGCGACGGCGTACTCGATGCTCGCCGCGATCCCGTCGGCGGCGCCGGACCCGTGGGCGGGAACGAGGTTGCCCGCCGTGCGGATCACGAACAGCTCGCCCGGTTCGCTGGCGCAGATCAGCTCCGGCACGACGCGGGCGTCGGAGCAGCCGATGAACAGTGCCGTCGGGCGGTGATGGCCCGCCAAGTGGGCGAAGAGCTCCGCCCTGGGGGGAAAGATGTCCCGCTTGAAGCGCCGTACTCCTTCGGCGAGGCCGCCCATGGCCACTCCTTTCGATGGACGCCGGGCCCCGTGGGCCGGTCGGAATCCAGCGTGCACGACCTGTGGCTATAGCGTCCAAGACGTACTGGCCATCATTTCTATCGATGACATCTATAACGGCGTCTACAGTGGGAGACATGGCCCTGGAACTGCGTCATCTCCGCTATCTGCTCGCCGTGGCCGAGCACGGCAGCTTCACCCGCGCCGCCGAGGACCTGCGGATCTCACAGCCGACCCTCTCCCAGCAGATCAAGCAGCTGGAGCGCGGTGTGGGGGTGCAGCTGCTGGACCGTACCGGCCGCGCCGTCTGTCTCACCGACGCGGGCGAGGCGTACGCGCACTACGCACGCCGGGCGCTGCGAGACCTGGCGGCCGGTGAACGGGCCGTCGCCGATGTCCAGGACCTCTCCCGGGGCAGCCTTCGGCTCGCGGTGACCCCGACCTTCACCGCGTATCTGGTCGGGCCCCTGGTCGCCGAAGTGCACACCCGCCATCCCGGTATCGCCCTGGACGTAAAGGAGATGACGCAGGATCACATCGAGTCCGCCCTGCTCGCCGACGCACTCGACCTGGGAATCGCCTTCGACGGCCCGCATCTGCCCGGTATCGCCGCGACTCCCCTCTTCACCGAGACCCTCAGCCTGGTCACCGGCAGTCCCGGTACGGAAGGTGGCGGGCCGCTGCCCGTCGGGGCCCTCGCCGAGCGCCATCTGGCCCTGCTCAGCGACGACTTCGCCACCCGCGGCCACATCGACGCCTACTTCGCCGGGCAGCGGGTCAGCCCCCGCATCATGGTGGAGGCCAACTCCATCCAGGCGCTCACCGAGATCGTCCGGCGCACCGCGCTGGCCACCGTCCTGCCCGACGCCATCACCCATGACCACCCGCACCTCCACCCCGTCCCGCTGGAACCGCCCCTTCCGCGGCGCACCGTGGCGCTCCTCCGGCGCGAGAGCGGATACCGGAGCGCCGCCTCCCGCGCCTTCACGGACGTCGTCCGGCACCTCCTGAGGGCCCGCGGCTACATGCCCGCCTGACTGAGCCCGTACGGCGGGAGAGGCGGGAGCCGTTTCTGCCGGAGCCGCGGCAGGGAGCGCGGCTTCGCGAGCCGCCTGCCCCGGGCAGACGGCGGGCTCCGCGCGAGATGAGCGCTGCCGGCTACAGCTGGTAGTCGATGGCCTCGGTGCCCAGCACGTTCAGCAGGGCCAGTGCTTCGGCGTCAGGTGATCCCAGCGGTGCGCTGTAGAGCACCAGGCGCTGGTCGCGGTCGGAGAGAGCGAGGTTGTCGCAGTCCACGGTGATCTCGCCGACGACGGGATGGCGGAATGTCTTGGTGAGTGTCGGGGCGGCCTTCACCTCGTGCCGCTCCCACAGCCGGGCGAAGTCCGGGCTGCCCGCGCGGAGTTCGCCGACCAGGCCGGTCACATCGGGGTCGGCCGGGTAGCGGGCCGCGGTGGCGCGCAGCTCCAGCACGACGTTGTGCCGGAACTCGGAGACGTCGGACACCCCGTACAGAGTGCGGCCGGTCCGCCGCGTCCCGAGGAACGCAAGGCGGGCAAGGTTGCGCTCCTCGGGGGGAACGGCCGCGAAATCCTCCATGAGAGCGGCGGCGAGGCGGTTCCAGGCGAGCACCTCGAACGTCGCGGACACGACCAGGCCCGCCGTCTGCGGCAGTCGCTCCAGGAGTGCGAGGATGCTCGGCCGGACATCACGCTGGTGCCTCCGGTTACGAATCCGCGCGGTACCCGCGAGGACGTGGAGGTGGTCGGTCTCGGGGTCCGTGAGCCGCAGCGCACTCGCGATCCCGGCGAGAACCTCGCCGGACGGCCGGGGTGCGCGGCCCTGCTCCAGACGGATGTAGTACTCCGTGGAGATGTGCGCGAGGACCGCGGTCTCCTCCCGCCGGAGCCCGGGGGTTCGCCTGCGCGGTCCTGAGGGGAGACCGACGTCCTGCGGCGTGAGCCGCTCGCGGCGGCTGCGGAGGAACGCGCCCAGTTCCTGCTTGTCCATGCCCCCAGTGTGCACGGGGTACGGCGGCCCTTCCTGGTACAGCCTGTGCCTGTATCCGGTCCGGCCGCCGCTCCAAGACTGTTGGCATGACGAACACCGACATGACGAACACCAAGGACTTCACATCTGCCGGCCTGCTCACCGGCAAGGTCGTCTTCATCACCGGGGCCAGCCGCGGCATCGGCGCCGCGGCGGCCAGGCTCTTCGCCCGCGAAGGGGCGGCCGTGGTTCTCGCGGCCCGTGGGACGAGCGCCCTCGACGGGATCGTCACCGGCATTCGCGCTGACGGCGGCGTCGCCCATGCCGTCCCCATGGACCTCGCCGACCGCGTGAGTATCCGCGCGGCCGTCGACCGGGTCGGGGAACTGCACGGGAAGCTGGACGGGGCCTTCAACAACGGTGCGGCGATCCAGCAGCCCGGCCCGCTCGACACCACCAGCGACGAGGACATCGACGAGCAGTTCGCCGTGAACTTCCGCGCGCACTGGACGGCCATGAACGCGCAGGCGGCCCTCATGCGGAGTGGGGGCGGTGGCGCCATCGTCAACACATCGAGCATCGGCAGCCGTCGCGCGAACCCGGCCCTGCCGGCGTACGGCGCGATGAAGCGGGCGCTCAACAGCCTCACCGAGACCGCCGCGGTGAGCTGGGCCCGCGACGGTATCCGCGTCAACGGCATCACCCCGGGCGGCACCGACACCGAGATGATCGACGCGTGGGAGGCGGCAACCCCCGGCATCAGGGCCCAGGTGACCAAGTCGGTCCCGCTGGGGCGGATGGCGGAGCCGCGCGAGGTCGCGGAGGCCGCCGCGTGGCTGCTCAGCGACCGCGCCGCCATGGTGACCGGGGCGGTGCTTCCGGTGGACGGCGGGGCCGGTGCCTGACAGCACGGCGCTCATGATCACCTGGAAGCGCTCGCGAATCCCGGAACTTGCGTCCGTTACAGCCGGCTGCCGGAACCCGCGGCAGCTACAGCCGGCTCCCCTTCAGCGCCATGTGCAGCAGCAGCCGGTCCTCGCCCTCGTCCAGGTCGAGGCCGGTCAGCTGCTCGATGCGGGTGAGGCGGTAGTAGAGGGTCTGACGGTGGATGCCGAGCGCCGACGCGGTACGTCCGGCCTGGCCCGCGCAGTCCAGGAACACCTCGGCGGTGTGCGCCAGTTCGGTATGGGACGGCGCGGTGAGGTCCCGTACCACCGGGTCCTGTGCCAGCCCCCGGGGGAGCGCCGTCAGCAGGCGGTACGGGCCGATCGACGCCCACTCGGCGACCGGGCCGAACCGTGGCTCGGCCGCCGCGGCGCGGGCGGCCGCCGCCGACTCCCGCCAGGAAACCGACAGCTCGCCCAGACCGTGCCGGGCCGGTGCCACCCCGGCGGTCGCCCCGGCGCCCGCCAGCTCCGCGAGCCGGGACGCCGCGCTCAGGGCCGGCGCGAGGGTGCCCGCGCTGCGCACCCTGATCAGCGCGGCTAGAGCGTACGGACCGCCCTCGGCGGGCAGGGCGTCGGCCGCGCCGCCGCCCGTACCGGATTCCGCGACGCCGGGAGTCCCACCGGGGCCCGTCCCCGGCAGGGTGCAGAGCGCGGCGGCGGCCGGTACGGGGCGCACCGGGCGGTCCTCGTCGGGCCAGGGCACCACACACACCATGGCGTGCAGCCCGTCCGCACCCGGTCCGAGCGCCGTACGCAGCGCGGCCACCGCCATGTCGCGCGGCCAGCCGCTCTCGGCGGTGAGCACCGCGCGGAACTCCCGGGAGAGCCCGGCACCCGCCTGCGCCTCGTCGAAGAGCAGGTCGCC
This sequence comes from Streptomyces sp. NPDC059398, assembly GCF_042751845.1. Taxonomy (NCBI): domain Bacteria; kingdom Bacillati; phylum Actinomycetota; class Actinomycetes; order Kitasatosporales; family Streptomycetaceae; genus Streptomyces; species Streptomyces sp. NPDC059398. The sequence goes on from NZ_JBHYWP010000003.1 coordinate 142,949, forward strand.
GATGCGGGCGGTCACCTCCATCGCGGCTGCCAGCCGGGCGGCCGTGGGGCCCGGGTCGGAGTCCAGCAGCCACACATATCCGTACACGGTGCCCCGATGGCGTACCGGCAGACAGATCCGGCCACGGTAGACACCGGCCTCCGGGGCGGCGGGGATGCGGACCGGGCCGGTGGCGCGGGTGATGCCGAAGTCCTCGAACCAGGAGCGGACGGCCGGGGTGGACCGCCGGGTGAGGATCGAGCGGGTACGGACCGGGTCCATCTCGCTGTCGTCCTCGCTGTTGTGCGCCCCGAAGGCGATCAGCCCGAAGTCCCGGTTCTCCAGCGTCGCGGGGGCGCCGAGCAGTGCCGAGATCTCGTCGGCCAGTTCCTGGTAGTCACCTTTCACCCCCACATTCTCCCACCCCTTCAGACATATGTCTGAGATCCAGTCCACGGATGCGTGACAGCTGTCGATGGCAGAACACCGGGGCGGTACCTAGATTTCGAAGTGGTTCTCCGTGCTGTACCGGTCCGATTCGGTCGTGCCGCTACGGTCCTCGTTCGTACTTTCGGTTGGAGGTGCCCCGTGCTGGCTCCCGTGATCCTCGCTGCGGCGCGCAGTGACAAGATGCGCCGGTTCATTTCGGCCGCCCCGGGCACCAAGCAGGTCGTCGACCGCTTCATCGCCGGTGAGACGGTCGACCAGGTCGTTCCGGTCATCGAGGACGCCGCCGACAAGGGCCTTGAGGTCACCCTCGACGTGGTGGGCGAGGACATCACCACCCCCGGGCAGGCCACCGCCGCCCGTGACGCCTATCTGGAGCTGGTCGGCCGGCTCAAGGACCTCGGCCTGGGTGAGAAGGCCGAGATGTCGGTCAAGCTGTCGATGTTCGGGCAGAGCCTGGAGGGCGGCCACGAGCTGGCGCTCGCCAACGTCCGCCAGGTCGTCGAGGCCGCCGCCGCCATCGGCACCACGGTTACGCTTGATGCCGAGGACCACACCACGCTCGACTCGATGTTCGCCATCCACGAGGAGCTGCGGAAGGACTTCCCGCAGACCGGCTGTGTCATCCAGGCCTACCTCTTCCGCACCGAGGGCGACGCCCGGCGCCTCGCCGCCGCGGGCAGCCGGGTCCGTATCGTGAAGGGCGCCTACAAGGAGCCCGCCTCGGTCGCGTACCAGGTCAAGGCTGAGATCGACAAGGCGTACGTCCGGATCCTGAAGATCCTCATGGACGGCGACGGCTACCCGATGATCGGGTCCCACGACCCGCGTCTGATCGCCATCGGCCAGGAGCTGGCCCGCAGGGCCGGGCGGAAACTGGATGAGTACGAGTTCCAGATGCTGTACGGCATCCGCAGCGACGAGCACATCCGGCTCGCGGCCGAGGGCCACCGGATGCGCGTCTACACGGCGTACGGCACGGACTGGTACGGCTATTTCATGCGGCGCCTCGCGGAGAAGCCGGCCAACCTGCTGTTCTTCGGCCGCTCCGTGCTCACCAAGGGCTGACCTGCCCGCTGACCACCGCACCTCAGACATGAAGGAGACAAGGCACTCATGGACGCTGTGACCCAGGTCCCCGCTCCGGTCAACGAGCCGGTCCACTCCTACGCGCCGGGCTCCCCGGAGCGCGCCCGGCTCGAAGCCAAGCTCAAGGAGCTGGCCGACAACCCCATCGACCTCACCATGACCATCGCGGGTGAGAAGCGGATGGGTGGCGGCGAGACGTTCACCGTCGTCCAGCCGCACAACCACCAGTCCGTCATCGGCACCGGTGCGCACGCCACGCAGGCCGACGCCCAGGACGCGATCGACGCCGCGCTGGCCGCTGCCCCCGCCTGGCGCGCGATGTCCTTCGACGACCGTGCCGCGATCATCCTGCGCGCCGCCGAACTGCTCTCCGGCCCGTGGCGCGAGACGATGGCCGCCTCGACCATGCTCGGCCAGGGCAAGACGGCCCAGCAGGCCGAGATCGACACCCCCTGCGAGCTGGTCGACTTCTGGCGCTTCAACGTCAAGTACGCCCGTGACCTGCTGGCCGAGCAGCCCCCGGCCAACTCCGCGGGTGTCTGGAACCGGCTCGACCACCGGCCGCTCGAAGGCTTCGTCTACGCGATCACGCCGTTCAACTTCACGGCCATCGCGGGCAACCTGCCGACCGCCCCGGCGCTGATGGGCAACGTCGTCGTCTGGAAGCCGTCCCCGACGCAGACCCACGCGGCCGTCCTGCTGATGGAGCTGCTGGCCGAGGCCGGTCTCCCCAAGGGCGTCATCAACCTGGTGACGGGTGACGGTGTCGCGGTCTCCGAGGTCGCGCTGAACCACCGCGACCTCGCCGGTATCCACTTCACCGGCTCCACGCCCACCTTCCAGTACCTGTGGAAGACGGTCGGCGAGAACATCGGCAAGTACCGCACCTACCCGCGTCTGGTCGGTGAGACCGGCGGCAAGGACTTCGTGGTGGCGCACCCCAGCGCCGACCGCGCCGTGCTGAAGACCGCGCTGACCCGCGGCTCGTTCGAGTACCAGGGCCAGAAGTGCTCGGCCTCCTCGCGCGCCTACGTTCCCGCCTCGATCTGGAACAGCGGCTTCCGCGAGGAGTTCGCCGCCGAGGTCGACGGAATCACCATGGGTGACGTCACCGACCTGTCGCACTTCATGGGCGCCGTCATCGACGACCGCGCGTTCGCCAAGAACAAGGCCGCGATCGACCGGGCCAAGTCCGACCCGACCTGCACGGTCGTCGCGGGCGGTAGCTACGACGACTCCGTCGGCTACTTCGTGCGGCCCACGGTCATCGAGTGCACCGACCCGGCCAACGAGGTCTTCACCACCGAGTACTTCGGCCCGATCCTCGCCGTCCACGTCTACGACGACAGCAAGGCCGGCTCGTACGACGCGATGCTCGACCAGATGGAGTCGGCGTCCGACTACGCCCTGACCGGCTCGGTCATCGCGGCGGACCGCGCGGCGGCCGCACACACGATGGAGAAGCTGCGCTACGCGGCGGGGAACTTCTACATCAACGACAAGTCGACCGGCGCCGTCGTCGGCCAGCAGCCCTTCGGCGGTGGCCGCGCGTCGGGCACCAACGACAAGGCCGGCGCCCCCCAGAACCTCCAGCGGTGGACCCTGACCCGGGCCATCAAGGAGACCCTGGTCCCGCCGACCGAGTACACCTACCCCCACCAGGGCTGATCCCACCGGGGCCGATCCCCGGCCCGCCCACTGAGACACCGCCCCCTCCCGGTCCCCCGCCGCGAGGGGGCGGTTCCATGTCCGGCCCAGCCCGGCCTCCTCCGCCCGGAGGTGTGCCGCCGCCGAGTGCGGGCCGTAATTCCGGTGGCCCGCACCGGCGGTGACGGCGCACCCTTGCCGCATGACAGAGCAGATCACCCGGCACCACTCCGACGCGCAGCGCGCCACCGGCGCAGAGCCGGCGACCGAACCGGATCACCGCGTCCGCGCGCTGCACACCGAGTCGACGGTCACCGTCTACCAGGCGTACACCCCGTCCATCGGGCGGCCGGCGGCTCGGGACGGACGGTTCCCCGCGGCTTGGAAGCGCGACCGGATGACCTGGATCAAGCCCTCCTTCCTGTGGATGATGTACCGCTGCGGCTGGGCGGCGAAGGAGGGCCAGGAGACCGTACTGGCCGTCGAGATCAGCAGGTCCGGGTTCGACTGGGCGCTGCGGCACGCCTGTCTCTCCTCGTACGAGCGGACCGTCCACGCCGATCAGGCCGCCTGGAAGCGGGAGTTGCAGCGGTCCCCGGCTCGGGTGCAGTGGGACCCGGAACGCGACCTGTGGCTCAGGCCGCTGCCGTACCGCTCGCTGCAGCTGGGACTCTCCGGTGACGCCGCCCGCCGGTACGCCGACGAGTGGACCGTTTCGATCACCGATGTGACCCCGCTGGTCCACCGGATCCATGCGCTGGTCCTGGCCGGTGACGCGCCGGGCGCCGCCGCGCTGCTGCCCGGGGAGCGGCCGTATCCGGTGTGAGCGGGGCGGAGATATGCCTGTGCGATGGTGTGCCGCAATGGTGATGGTCCGGTGTGCGTGCGCAACTTCTTCCGTCGTTCGAGCATCTAAGTGCTGATACGCATTCATGAATCCACACAGGAGAATCACTTTGCGCCAGCGCATCAGCTCCGTGTCCGCCGTCGCGGCCGCACTGCTTGCCGTAGCCCTCGCACCGGCCGTCCAGGCGCACGCCGATGATGCGGCGGCCCCGGCTCTCGTGGTGTCCGAGCTTTCCAGCGATCCGTGGAAGCCGGGCGAGGTCCGGACGGATTCCCTGACGTTCACCAACCAGGGCGACGCGCCTGCCGACGGTGTCACGCTGCGGCTGCGGATCACGCGCGGTCTGTCCTTCCCCGGCCATGCGGCGGGCTGTACGTACTCCACCGACAGCGACCAGGTCTCCGTTGCCCTCTGCCACTTCGACAAGGTCCTCGCGCCCGGCCAGCACTTCACCACGCCCATCGGACTCAAGGTGCTGCCGAAGGCGCTGATGGAGAACGTGGAGTACGGCACGGGCACCACCGGCGGTGACCCGGAGTCGGGATCGACCGCCCTCAGCTACCGCTCGCTGGCCGTCACCGCCGACAACACGGCCGATCTGGCGGCGGTCGGCGGCACGGCGAAGGGCAAGCCGGGCGACAAGGTCAGGGTCACCGCGGGGCTGCGCAACGAAGGCCCCGGCTGGATCGACGACAACACCAGCGACGACCAGCCCGCGGTGATGGTCGACATCCCCGCGGGCACGACGGCCGTCGAGGTCCCCAAGGACTGCCAGCCCTTCGGGATCGACGGGCCCAGCGGACCGTCGGCGCCGGGCAAGCGGAAGTACGTCTGCCTGCCCCCGGACCACATCTTCGAGGTGGGGTCGCTCCACTCGTACCCGTTCGTGCTGAAGATAGAGAAGGGCGCGAAGGACACGTCGAGCGAGGTCAAGGCCACCTCGGTGTACGACATCCACCCGGTCTTCGACAAGAACGCCGCCAACGACAAGGCGAAGCTCACCGTCGACGTCACGGGCCCCGGTACGGGTCCGGGGACCGGCTCCAGCTCGGGCTCCGGTTCATCGGGCGGCTCCGACAGCGGTTCATCGGCGGGCGGTTCGGCCACCGGAACGAGCGGCGGTTCGGGCACCGGCGGTACGGACACGTCGGGCGGCCTGCACGCCCAGTCCGCCGGAGGCACGGGTACATCGGACTCCGGGGCCACGTCGGGCAGCTCCGCATCGGGTGGCGACGGGACCGGCACGATGGCGTCGACCGGCTCCTCCAGCACCACTCCGCTGATCGCCGGCGCGGGCGTCGCCGCGGTGGCGGCCGGTAGCTGCTTGGTGTTCGCCCTGCGCCGAAGGAACGCCGCCGGGGTGCGGTAGCCCGCGCAACCACCCGAGCGGGTCCCGATGATGACGAGGGGAGCCCCGGATTGCTCCGGCAGCTGTGCAAAGCCGGGGCTTTCCGGTGGCGGGCCCGGCGGCAGGAACGGCTGCGGGAACGACGTTGGCACTGGCGAAACCATGGACACGACAGATAGCGTCATGGGCTCCGGGGGGAATGTCAGCCATGCACACAGCCGTCGCTCTCCCGCCTCATCATCAGTTCACATGCGTGAACAGCGCCACAGGGGGATGCAGATGGATCCGGATGCCGGCAAGGATTTCCAGGGCATCAACCCGGACAGACTCGGCGACCTCATCAAGTCGATCAACACCAACTCGGGCGACGGGGCCGCGGCGGGCCAGCCGCACATCAACAGCTGGATGAGCCATGCGCGCCGCCTCCAGATGGACACCACCCGACTCACGAAGATGACCGGTCATCTCACCTGGGCACACGGCGAACTGCCCATGCTCCGGCGGCGCCACAGTCTGGCGATGGACGAGGAGAAGCTCGACAAGAACGCGGGCCTCGGCGGGGGGATGGTCGCGGCCGGGGCGGGCGACTTGGGCAAGTACAAGACCCAGGCCGCCGCCCAGAAGGCCGCGAAGAAGGATGCCAAGGCGTACAAGGACGGCGACATCGGCCTCGACGAGTACATGAAGATGCTCGCGGCCAACCAGACGGACCCGGACTACTGCAAGGCCGCGATGGACGAACTGGGCGACACGGCGCTCTACCGGCTCCAGGACGGCCCGATGATGTACGACCCCGGCAACCCGGACGCCGGTATCTCCGTCCTGGCCACCACCGTGGCCACGGCCATGCGGAACGGCACCACGTTCAAGGACGAGAACGGCGACGAGGACCTCCAGCACCTGTCGGGTCTCGTCGGCCACGCCAGCTTCCCGCCGGACGTGGTGGCGAACCTCGGCAAGCAGTGCCTGGCGCCGGGCAACTACATGTACGGGGAGAAGGTCTGGGACGCGATGGGGAACGACCCGGCGGCCTCCACCAAGTTCCTGCACGACAACATGGACGTGATTCCGGCCTGGATGAAGGACGACTCGGACCACCACGGGGGATTGCCGGACTATCAGGCGAAGGCGTTCGCGGGGGTCATCAGAGCGGGGACGCTGGACGGGCCGGGTGCGGACAAGAATGTCGCGGCGGACAACTCGGAGAAGCTGATCAAGTATTACGCCGGCCATTCGGACGAGCACACTCACTCGGAGATCCAGAAAGCGTTCGGCGACATCGTCACCTATCACTGGGACGACGTTCAGAGCATCCTGACCGACCCCGCCCCGGCGGACCCGGGGCCCGGACATGTCTCAGTGGGCGAGGACGATCTCCGGGCGTTCATCGACGAGGCGATGCGAAATCCGGACGCCACCACCACGATGATGGCCATGAGCAGCCAGCAGGGTCAGTACATATTGGACAACAACCCGGACAACGCACAGGCGACCCGGGCCAAGGGAATGCTCGACGGGATCTTCGGCGCCGAGGCGAAGAAGGTGTTCGGTCAGATGCAGGCCGAGGATTCGGCCAAGGCCGATAAATGGAACTCTACGATCCAGGGGCAGTTGACGGCTGTGACCGGTGCGGGAATCGAAGTCGCATTTGCGCCGAACGAGGCTGCTGCCAATATTTCCAAAGCTGCCGTCAACTATGCCTTGTCGGTGTTCATCGGGAATGTGAACCCGGATGAGGCGGACGAGAAGAAGGACAAGGCTCCGTACAAGGGGTGGCGTGACGAGTATTCTGCAGCCGTCCAGGAGAGTTTCAAGAAGAATCATGATCTGGGGCATCCCGGACAGTACGCGGATCAGTACTGTGACGGTAAGAAATTCCTTGATGATTCCGGACAGTTGGTGGACGGCGCATCCGCGGGGCAGAAATTGGCCTACAACGCGTGGCTGAACGACAAGAGTGTCGCCAACGCATCCGAGAAGACCTACAGCCAACTTGAACTGGCCCGCCTCAGTGGAGCGTCATCATAATGAAACGAAATGGCAGTCTCTGGGTTTCGGTTGTGGCGCTCGCGTCGCTCCTCAGTGCATGTGGAGGGGGTTCGACGAGTGCTGCGGACGGTAAGAAAGAGGCGGGGCGGACCCGTCGTCCGGTAGCTGAATCGTATTGGAAAATCTACCGTGCCGTAGGGGAGGAGGGTATGACGGCATCCGGTCGATTCACTGAGTGTACGGGTGGCAGCGTTGATAAATCGGTCATGTATGAAATTTATTCCCCTCTTGTGGAGGGGTCGCAGAAAGCAAGTGATGCAAGCTTCCTGGCTTCACTGCAGAAGAAAGTGAGCGATGCGGGCTGGAATCTTCGCCCATCGGGCAAGAAGGCCTATTCGGCCAAGGCGCATGGCGTGACACTCGTGGTCGTATTCCTTCAACGAGAAGCCGGCCAAGGGCCGCGGTTCTCGCTGTGGACGCGAAGTGCGTGTACGTCGGTGGGGAATGCGAAGAAGGAGCTTCTCCGCGACTACGGCAGCCAGTCGAGCGACAAGTACGACCCGAAGGACGCTGCTGCCTCCCCGGTTCCTTCTGGCTTTCCGGATCCGGATTCCTCGTCGTGAATCGGTCGACATCGCGAAACGCCTGCGGAGGGCTTTATGGCTGACAAGTCGGAAAAGAAGGTCCCCAGCCCTGTCTGGCAGGAGCTGGACGCTCTCTGCAAGGAGGTGTCCAAGGGCATCGCCTCCGTCGCGGACGCGCTCAAGGCGGCCGACAAGCAGATGGCCGGCGGCAAGGGCGAAGTCTGGGTCGGGAAGAACGCGCGGGCCTGGGGGAGCGACCTGCACGGAGCCAACACCGATCTGTCCAGGCAGGCGCATGGCTTCCTCGCGGATGTGCAGCGGCAGCGCGCCGCTCACCCCAAGGAGGTCACGGAGGCCGAGGCCGACACCGAGCGGCGGTTTCTCGCCGGGCGGATGGGCTGAGCCCCTGCGGAGTGCCGGTCCTAGTACGATCCCCAGACCCGAAGAACCCTTGCCTCACCGGGAGTTATCAGTGAACCGCAGTCGTGTCCTGCCCGCCGCCGTGTCCCTCGCCGCGGCAGCTGCCCTGTTGCTTAGCGGGTGCGGGGGTGGGGACAAGGGGTCGGACAACGACAAGATTGCCGGTGCGGATGACGGGGGAGCGAAGAAGACCGCGGCGCCGAGTTCACCTCCGCCGAGTAAGGCGTCCGGCATCGACCGCCCGGTGATGAAATTGCCCTCGGACGTCAGCCTTGTCTTCGACAGGACGAGCCTGTCCGATGCGGATCAGGAGGCAGCGCTGGCGGATGCCGAGAACTTCGTTCGTTCCATTGTGTACGGGGTGACGAAACAGGACGCGAATAACTCCGCCTACAAATTCTATTCAGAGTACCAAAGCCCCGCGCAGCAATATGCGAAGCAGCAGATCGCAAAGAACATCGAACTTGGCCTGACCGTGACTGGGGTGGGGCGCTACACCGGTGCCAAGGTTCAGTTGGTGAAGGGGGGAAAGAGTGCCGTGGCTACATTCTGCGACAACGACAGCAAGTTCTATAGCAAGGAAGTGAAGAGCGGTAAAACTCACCGGACCACGGAGAGTGTCAGTGACTACACCTTCTGGCAGGTCGGGATGACGCCGTCGGCGACAAACAAGGGACTCTGGCGCGCCAAGGAAATCAAGGTACAGGGCGACGCGACTCAGTGCAGGGGGTGAAGGTGCGCAGGCTGCTCGTAGTGTCGACGGTGTGTGTCTCAGCATTGCTGCTGGCCAGTGATCCTGCCATGGCGGGAGTGGACCCTGCGGCCGGGAAGGCCACTACAGGTTCCCAAGGCACCAAGGGCCCCAAGCAGACCATCGCCGCCCAGGTATCCATCAAGTACAGCTCATCCGGCAGCAGCGGAGGCAACGCAGGCCCCCTGGCGTCCACCGACTCCAACTGGACGCCGCCCGCCTGCTGGTACGCGCCCGAGTGGTCAGCCACCGAATTCCAGCAGTTCCGGCAGGGCGTCTACTTCTCGGCCGTTCACGACCCGGATCTCCCCAGTGATGTCCGCGGGGACATCTCACACGAGAACCAGCAGTACGCCGGTGACAACTACCACATCGACAAGGAGAAAGAGGGGATGTGGTGGGGGCCCCAGTACAACGACGACGCCTCACTCGCCGATCAGATGAAGTGCGACAGGGACCCGTTCTGGGTCAAGAACGGGGAGACCCCCGACGTTCCCGAGGCCATCAAGCCCGAGACGCTCGCCGGGCTGGCCTATCAGCAGATGCAGGTTCCCGGGACAAAGGTCAGTCTTGCCCCGGCCGGTGCCAGCAAGGTCAACCTGCCGACCTGGGCATGGCTGAACAAGGCTGATTTCAAACCGATTTCGGTGACCGCCTCCCTCGATGTCGGCGGCTTCCACGCCGAGGCGACGACCACGGCCAGGGCGGACTCGCTGAGCCTCGACCCCGGCACCGATGACGCACAGGTACTCCCGGCGTCCGGCCGGTGTGCCGTCGTCCACGGTTCCATCGGTGAGGCCTATGCGCCGGGCAAGGCCGACCGGACCCCGCCCTGTGGGGTGGTCTATCAGCGCTCGTCCGGCGGCGGCACCTTCAACCTGCGGTCCACCGCCACCTGGAAGATCAGCTGGACGGGGAGCGGAGGCGCGGGAGGCACCCTTCCCGACGGTGCGTACGGCGACGATCAGCCCATCAAGGTGCAGGAAATCCAGGCCGTCAACCGCTGACCGAGACCGGTCGTGAGGCCGGTCGTGAGGCCGGTCGTGCGGGCGTCGCGCTCTGCGCCGTTCCTTGATCGCGTCTCAGATAGTAGGAAGTCCGAGTAATTGTGCAGACAGGCAGGACCGGCTCCCCTAACGTGAAAGAAGCCGAACGTCTCGCTCGACCCAGCGACTGGCGGTCGTGAGCAGCGCCCGAAGCAGGCAACCCCTGCGGCGCCCGCTCCCCGCCCCCTCCGGCGCATCGATATCCCTCTTGCTTCAAGGAGTCGATCACCATGGCCGAGACGACAGTCCGCCGCGTCCGTCACACCGCCCGCGCCGCTCGTTCGGGCGAGTCCGACCGCCAGAACGCGGCAGCCGCCCTCCAGCGCGCACTCGACCGCCGTGACAACGGGGGCTCCACCGGGCACTGATCCCACCGGTCCCCGGCCGGCCCCTCACGTGTCTCCGGGCACGGCTGAGCGCGACGCACGGTGCCGGTGCCCACACAACCGCCCTGTGCCCCAGGGAACAGGGCGGTCATGTGTGGCGCAGGCGAGGCGGCGGTGAAGGTCTCGCGGGGCTGCCGGCCTTGTGGTCAGTGGCCCCGGCGGATCTCGAAGTGGTCGATGCGCTCGCCCGACTCGGCGAGCGCGCTGACCTTCAGCGCCGCCTGCCGGCCGGTCGTCACCTCCACCGCGAGGAACGAGTAGCCGGTGTAGCGCACCCGCGACCACTCCACGGTCTCGGTCGCCTTGGCGCCGCCCTTGACCCAGTGGTAAGTAGGCACGCTCTCCTGCTCGTTGAGGTGCCCCTCGTAGCTGTCGGGGGCCGGGAAGTCGTACAGCGACTTGCCCGCGCCGCCCGCGGTCACGTACACGATGCCGTCCCGCGTCGGGTCGGTCCGCTCGCCGATGGGCACCTTGCGCGCGACCTTGTTCCGCAGGATCGCGTCCGTACGCTCGTACACATGGTTGTGGCCGTTGATGACCAGGTCCACCTGGTGCTTCTCGAAGAGCGGTACCCACTCCTCGCGCACCCCGCCCTCCGACGCGTGCGAGTTCGTCGTCGAGAAGGCGCAGTGGTGGAAGAAGACCACCACGAAGTCGATGGAGCGGTCGGCGCGCAGTTCGCGCAGACGGCGGTCGAGCCAGCGGGTCTGCTTGCCGCCGCTGATGCCGTAGTTGGCGGGGATCTCGTACGAGACGTCATTGGCGTCCAGCGCTACGACCCCCACATTGCCGTGCACGAACGAGTAGACACCGGGCTGGTTGACCGGGTCGGGGCCGTTGTCCGGCAGGGTCCAGCGGGCGTTCTGGCCGCCGTAGCCGTCGGGGGAGTACCAGGCTTCCATGTCGTGGTTGCCGGTGGTCACCATCCACGGCACCGTCTTCGCGACGGTCTCCGTCTGGGCCAGGAACTGGTCCCAGGTGCGCGCGTCGTAGGTGTCCGTCTCCTGGCCGGAGCCCGATGGGTCCGCGTAGCAGATGTCGCCCGCGTGCAGATGGAACGCCGGGTTCTGTCCCAGGAGCAGCTGGTCGTTGCCGAGTGCGTGGTAGCTGACGCCCTGGTCGCCGAAGGCTGTGAAGGTGAACGGCTCGGCGCGGGACGGCGCGGTGCGGAAGGTGCCGAGCGTGCCCAGGTTGCGGCGGTCGGCCGGGTCGAACCCGTCGTGCCCGACCCCGTAGTAGTACGTCGTCCCCGCCCGCAGCCGGTCGAGTCCGGCATGCACGTAGAACTGCTCGGCGGCGGCGATCTTGCCGCTGTTCAGGCTGGGCGTCGTCAGATGCCGCACCTCGGCGCCGATCTTCCGGCTCAGGTCCCAGGGCGAGGTGCCGATCCGGATGTAAGGCCGCTTCACCGCGAACGGGACCTGCCAGGAGACCCGCATCTGTGTCCGGGGGTCGGCGCCGTACGCGAGATGCCGGCCGAACGGCGCGACCAGCGCCCCGTCGACGGCCGGTGCCGAATGGGCGGGGCTGTGCGCGGGCGCGGCCTGCGCGGACCGGGCGGGCGCGGCGTACGCGGAGGGCGCACCCAGCGCGGTGCCGGCTCCGGCCACGGTGACCGCGGCGCCCGCGGCGGTCGTACGGAGCACTCCGCGCCGGCTGAGCCGGGTGCGGAGATACTCGTGCTGCTCGGCCATGCTCATCCGGCCTGCGAGCTTCTCGGGGATACCGAAGCGAGGTGTGTCCATGGCCGACAAGGTGCCCGGCCGGGCTGACGCCCTCCTGCCCTACGGATGCCGTACGGGTGAACGGCGCCCGTACAGCAGATCACCTGTCCGGATACTGGACACGGCATGTCATCCCCTGGGACGAGCAGTAGGGTGCCGTCATGTCTCGCAGCCTCAATCTCGCAGTGATCCCCGGTGACGGCATCGGCCAGGAAGTCGTGGCCCAGGGCCTCAAGGTCCTGAACGCGGTCCTTCCTCAGGATGTGAAGCTGGAGACCGAGGAGTACGACCTCGGCGCCCAGCGCTGGCACCGCACGGGTGAGACCCTCCCGGACGCCGAACTGGAGTCCCTCAAGCGGCACGATGCCATCCTGCTCGGCGCGATCGGTGACCCCTCCGTGCCGTCGGGCGTCCTGGAGCGCGGCCTGCTGCTCAAGCTCCGCTTCGCCTTCGACCACTTCGTCAACCTCCGCCCCTCGAAGCTGTTCCCGAACACGGCCACCCCGCTGGCGGGCCGCCCGGACATCGACTTCATCGTCGTCCGTGAGGGCACCGAGGGCCCGTACACCGGCAACGGCGGCAGCCTCCGCACGGGTACGCCCGCCGAGATCGCGACCGAGGTCAGCGTGAACACGGCGTACGGCGTCGAGCGGGTCGTCAGGGACGCGTTCGCGCGGGCCCAGGCGCGCCCGCGCAAGAAGCTGACGCTGGTCCACAAGAACAACGTCCTCGTCTACGCCGGCCACATGTGGAAGAACATCTTCGACAAGGTGGCCCAGGAGTTCCCGGACGTCACCACCGACTATCTGCATGTCGACGCCGCGACGATCTTCTTCGTCACCCAGCCCGAGCGTTTCGACGTCATCGTCACCGACAACCTCTTCGGCGACATCCTGACCGACCTCGCCGCTGCCGTGACCGGCGGCATCGGCCTGGCGGCCTCCGGCAACGTCAACCCGACGGGCACCTTCCCGTCGATGTTCGAGCCGGTGCACGGTTCGGCGCCCGACATCGCGGGCACCGGCAAGGCCGACCCGACGGCCACGATCCTCTCCGTCGCCCTCCTGCTGCGCCACCTCGGCCACGAGTCCGAGGCGGCCCGTATCGAGGACGCGGTCTCCGCCGACCTGGCGGAGCGCGGTACCCAGCCGCGTACGACCGATGAGATCGGCGACGCGCTCGCGGTACGAGTAGCGGGCTGACCCGTCGACTGACACACCACAGCCGCCGGGTCTCCCAGACACCCGGCGGCTGTGTTTTGCGGTCCCGGGTGCGACCATCGAAGCCTGGACCGCATTCACGCCTTTCATCCGCGGCCACCCACGAGCGATAATCGGACGTGGGGCCGCGGTATGTGGGGAAGCTCGGACGTCCTAGTAGTGGCGTGAGCGCGGTCCGTCACACACAACCGGTGAAGGACATACCACTCATGACGACGCTCCCGATCGAGCTCAAGCCCTCATCCAACCCGTTGTCCGACGCGGAGCGGGAGGCGCTGCTGGCCCGCCCCGGATTCGGCCGCCACTTCACCGACCACATGGTGACCATCAAGTGGACGGAGGGACGCGGCTGGCACGACGCCCAGCTCGTCCCGTACGCGCCGCTCTCCCTCGACCCGGCGAACATGACCCTGCACTACGGGCAGGAGATCTTCGAGGGCCTCAAGGCCTACCGCCAGCCCGACGGGTCGGTCGCGACCTTCCGCCCCGAGGCCAACGCCAGGCGTTTCCAGCTCTCCGCGCGCCGCCTCGCCATGGCGGAGCTGCCGGTCGAGACCTTCCTCGCCGCCTGCGACGCGCTGGTCCAGCAGGACAAGGCGTGGGTTCCGGCGCACGGCGGCGAGGAGTCCCTGTATCTGCGTCCGTTCATGATCGCCACCGAGGTCGGTCTGGGTGTGAAGCCCGCCAACGAGTACCTCTTCATCGTGATCGCCTCGCCGGCCGGCGCCTACTTCGAGGGCGGCGTCAAGCCGGTCTCGATCTGGCTGTCCGAGGACCGGGTGCGGGCCGTGCCCGGCGGCATGGGCGAGGCCAAGACCGGCGGGAACTACGCCGCGTCCCTGCTGGCCCAGGCCGAGGCCGCCCGCCAGGGCTGCGACCAGGTCGCCTATCTCGACGCGGTCGAGCACAAGTGGGTCGAGGAACTCGGCGGCATGAACCTGTGCTTCGTGTACGGGGGCGGCGAGGGCCGCAAGCCGAAGATCGTCACGCCGCGGCTCACCGGCTCGCTGCTGGCGGGCGTCACCCGTGACTCGCTGCTCTCCGTCGCCCGTGACCTCGGCTTCGACGCGGAGGAGGGGCGGGTCTCCATCGACCAGTGGCGCAGTGACACGGAGAACGGCTCGCTCACCGAGGTCTTCGCCTGCGGTACGGCGGCGGTGATCACGCCCGTCGGTACGGTGAAGTCGGCCGGGGGCGAGTGGACGCAGGGTGACGGGACGCCCGGGGAGGTCACGCTGGCCCTGCGGGCCGCGCTGCTGGACATTCAGCGGGGGATCGGCGAGGACGTGCACGGGTGGATGCATCCGCTGGGGTGAGCTTTCTTCTTCCCGGGGGGCCGCCCCCGCCCCCCCGCCCCCCGCACCCGGGCGCCCCCCACGAAAACGGCAACGGCGGCGACGGCCGGTACGAGGAGCGGCGGGCAGGGGCAGACG